>JBGQCE010000540.1:0-3007 GCA_041495185.1 Bradyrhizobium sp. | reverse complement strand
TGAAGTCGTTGGCGTCGGCCGCAATCGGCGTCGCCAGCCGGTCGTCCACCATCTTGTCGGCCTTTGCCGCCGTCGGCGCCAGCGTCTGATAGCCGAGCGTGCCGCCGCCGGTCGCAATGCCATAGGCGTTGATGGCGTATTTCATCATGCGCGGCTGCGCGGTGTAATTGCCGCCGTTGTAATCGGGATCGTTGCGGATGGTCTCAAGCATCATCCGCCGCAGCATCCAGTTGCGCGCCGCCATTTCGGTCGGCTGCGAGGCCATCGGCACCAGCGCATCCATATAAGCGGGATATTTCACGCCCCAGATCCAGCTGTGCATGCCGCCCATCGAATTGCCGATCACGAGCCGCAGATGCTTGACGCCGAGCCCTTCCTTGACGAGGCGGTACTGCGCATCGACCATGTCTTCGTAATCGTATTTCGGAAACGCCGTCTTCATGCCGTCGGAGGGCTTCGACGATTTGCCGTGGCCGATGCCGTCGGGAATGATGATGTAGTATTTCGACGCATCGAGCGCCTGGCCGGGGCCGAACAGCTCGCCCGCGAAGGTCGGCGTCAGCATGCTGGCTGCCGAGCCGCCCGAACCGTGCAGCACCAGCACCGGCTGGCCGGTCGGCTCGCCGACCGTGGTAAAATGCAGGCGCAGCTCCGGCATGGTGTCGCCGGTGTGGAATTTGAAATCCTTCGCGATCCAGTCGCCTTGCTTCGGCGCGGGATAATCCGCGGCGAGCGCCGTGAATGAAGTCATTGCAAAGATAGCCGATAGCGCCGCGCGCGAACATTTCATAATGCGTCTCCCCGGGGGCGGCCGCGCTTCACTGGGGCCGCTTGGGCGCGAGCCTATCATGGCGTGCGGGATGATCCGAGATGGGTGCGCCGCGGTTACCCGCAAATTTTTTCAACAAATTTGCGCCGTGCATGGGAATATCGGAGCGCGATCAGCAAAAGTGGTATCCGGTTTTGCCGGACAAACGCCTTCGTTTGTCCCGAGATCGCGCTCCAAATTATTGAATTAGCGCATGATCTTTTCGCCAAACCGCTCACACTTTGGCGGATCATGCGCTAGGCCGTGTCCTCGACATCGGTCTCGGGCCGGTCGCCGCCGGCGGCGGTCTCGGTGTGCCACTTGCCATCAGGCGTTTCATATTCGATCGCCTCGGTACGCCCGGGCACGCGCTGTTCGGCGGCGGCGCGTTTTGCGGCGGCCAGCGCCCCGGCATGGGTCGCAAACGGTTCGGAAAACACGCCGTTGACGGCGTAGGCCCAGCCGCCGTCATGCGGAACGATCTTGTAGATGACATGGGACATGGCAGCACTCGCTTGTCTTGGGTGGGAAACGCGACGGCAACGGGGGGTGAACGCTGTGCCCATTCTATGCCAAAATGAGCTGCGATGCAGGGTTTGCTTTTTGGGGTGGATCAAGGGGCCAGGTGGACAAGGGAGAAATAAATAAATGTGCCGCAACATCAAGACGCTGTTCAATTTCGAACCGCCCGCGAGCGAGGATGAAATCCAGGCCTCCGCGCTGCAGTTCGTGCGCAAACTCTCGGGCTTCAACAAGCCGTCGCAGGCCAATGCGCAAGCCTTCGACCGCGCCGTCGCGGAAGTCTCGGCGTCGGCCCGGCGCCTGCTGACAGCGCTCCACACGCACGCGCCGACGCGCGACCGCGAGATCGAGGCCGAGAAGGCAAGGGAACGATCGAGGCTGAGGTTCGGGTGAGCGGGTTGGTGGTAGTTGGTCGGGCGCTTACCCCACATCCCAGATCACCGGCAGATTGAGCAGCCCGCGGAACGCCCAGCCGCCGATCCGCACCGGCTCTGACGCGTCGAGCCGCAACCCCTTCAATCGGGCGAAGATACCCGGTAGCGCCACGTCGGCCACCATCGCGCGCGAGGCGAAGGCGCCGGCGCAATAATGCGGGCCGGCGCCGAAGGCGATGCTTTTCTGGGTATCGCGCGTGATGTCGAAAGCGTCGGGATTGCTAAAGCAGGCCTCGTCGCGGTTGGCCGAGCCGAACATGAAGAACACCCGATCCTCCGGCTCGAAATCGACGCCGCCATAGGACCAATGCTTCGCCACCCGCCGCGGCGACATCCCGATCGGCGCGATCCAGCGCGCATATTCCTCGAACACGTCGAGCCACTTTGCTTTGCCCTCGCGCAGCAGCGCGAGCTGATCGGGATGCGTCAGCAGTGCCCAGACCGTGCCTGAGATGGCGTCGCGCGGCTCGTTCTGCCCGCCCGAAATTGCAAGCTTGATGTTGGCGCGCACGCTCATCATTGGCTGGCCGGCGGTTAGCAGCACGCTGAGGATCGAGGTGTTGGGATGTTTGGTCACCACCGGAATCATGTCGTCGATCGCGGCATCGATTCCCGCGGTGGCGGCATGGCAGCGCGTCTCGACTTCCTTGTTGCCGCTGTAATTGGCGATGCCGTCGATCATCGCCTGCGACCACGCGTCCATATCCTCAAAACGCATATTGGTGAGGCCGGTGATGTCCTTCAGGCATTCGGCCGACAGCGGCAGCGCGAACGCCTTGCAGAGATCGGCGCGGCCGGCAGGGGAGAGCTCCTCAAGGATGCGGTCGGCATGGGCCTGGAACTGCCGGCTCCAGGTGTCGCGCACGGTGCGCGGCGACACGGACGGAAACATCGCGGCGCGTTCCCTCATATGCGCATCGCCGTCCTTGCGCATCATGTTGTGGCCCATCAGCGTGTTCATCAAGCCCGCCGGCTGATGCGACGAGAACACGTCGATGCGTTTTTCCTGGGTGAAGATGTCGTCGCGCCGCGTGAAAATGGTCGATCCCAGCTGCGGCACGAACGCGATCGGCGTCTCCTTGCGCATCCTGGCGAGAGCCGGATAGGGGTCGGCCCAGAAGGCAGAGACGTCGATGTCAAAATGCGGGGCGTTGGACATGGCGTTTCCGAACCAGAGTTTTCGTTACCAGCTGGCGCCGAGGCCGCAACCCTCGAACGGTGCTTGCCAGTTCGGCACGTCGAT
>JBGQCE010000539.1:0-3012 GCA_041495185.1 Bradyrhizobium sp. | reverse complement strand
CTTCGCCATTCTATGGATTGCTTCGCTTTGCTCGCAATGACGAGGAAACAAGACCTCCACCGAATTGACTATCTGAAAGCGAAACAAGAGAAATGTCGAATACTGCCTCCCCCACCTCCGACGACCGCATTCCCGTCATTGTCGGCGTCGGTGAAATCACCGATCGTCCGAAAGAAATCGCAGCCGGTCTCGAGCCCCTCGCTCTGCTCGAAGAAGCGCTCAAGCGCGCCGAAGCGGACAGCGGCGGCAAATTGCTTGGCGAGATCGGCTCGCTCGACATCGTCAATTTCCTGAGCTGGCGCTACCGCGATCCGGAAATTCAGCTTTCGAACCGTCTCGGCATCAAGCCGAAGCATGCCTATTACGGCCCGGTCGGCGGCGAGAGTCCGATCCGTTATCTGCACGAAGCCGCCCAACGCATCGCGCGCGGCGAATGCAGCGTCGCCGCGGTCTGCGGCGCCGAAGCGCAGAATACCGCGACCAAGGCCGAACGCGCCGGCGTCACCCTGCCATGGACGCCGTTCGCGCATGACGTGCCGGAGCCGAAGCGCGGCGCCGCGTTCCAGAAACCGATGGCCGTGACGCTCGGCGTCTTCAGGCCGGTGACGGTTTATCCGTTTTACGAAGCCGCAACCTCGGCGCATTGGGGCCAGACCCTGCGCGAGGCGATGGCGGAGTCAGGCACCCTGTGGGCGACCTATTCCAGCGTCGCCTCGCAAAATCCCAACGCCTGGTTGAAGCGGCGCTTCACGTCCGACGAAATCACAACGCCAAGTCAGGACAACCGCCTGATCGCGTGGCCGTATACAAAACTGATGGTGGCCAATCCGACGGTCAATATGGGCGGGGCTGTTCTGATGACCAGCCTCGCGAAGGCGCGCGCGGCTGATATACCCGAGGATCGCCTTGTTTACGTCTGGGGCGGCGCATCGGCGGAAGAGCAACGCGATTACCTGCTCCGAGACCAGTTCTACGAAAGCCACCCGCAGAACGCCGTGCTCAAGGCGGTGATGGATCTCGTTGGCGGCGACGGCAAGGCGTTTGACGCGATCGAGCTCTACAGCTGCTTTCCCTGTGTGCCAAAAATGGCGCGGCGGACGCTCGGCCTCGGCCCCGACGTGCAGCCGACGGTGACCGGCGGGCTGACATTCTTCGGCGCGCCGCTCAACACCTACATGACGCATGCAGCGTGCGCGATGGTGCGGAAGCTGCGTGGCGGCGCGAAGCTCGGCCTGCTCTACGGCCAGGGCGGCTTCGTCACCAAGCATCATGGGCTGGTGCTATCGCGGCAGGCGCCGGTAGCCGCGCTCGCGCAGGACACCGGCGTGCAGGCCGAGGCAGACCGGCATCGCGGCACGGTGCCGGAGTTCGTGACCGAGGCCAATGGCAAGGGCTCGGTCGAGAGCTTTACCGTGATCTATGGCCGCAATGGCAACGTCGAGCACGGCGTGGTGATGCTGCGGACATCCGACAACGCGCGCGCGCTGGCGCGAGTGCCCGCGCATGACGGCGCGACGCTGGCGCATCTTCTGAACATGGACCGCACCCCGGTCGGGTCATCAGGCGACATCGTTGCTGCCGATGACGGCGTGCTGGAGTGGAGACACCCGTAGCCCGGATGGAGCGAAGCGCAATCCGGGAAAGGTACGAGGACAGACGGGACGAGTGGGACCACAATTCAAAGCTCTCCGGATGACCCCGGATTACGCGGAGCCTGTCATCGGGCGCGCATTCGCGCGACCCGTTGGCTCCTCCGGGCTACCTGCTTCACGTCCTGCTCAGCGCATCAGCTTCAGGGCATCGGAGAAGAACTCCGGGCCCCCGAAATTGCCGGACTTCAGCGCCAGCAGCATTTCGCCGCCCTTGGCGCCGACGGCGCGCAGCACCGGTACGCCGGCGGCGATTTCCGCGCCCACCAGGAAGCCGGGAATCCCCAGGCGATCCACCACCGCACCGGAGGTCTCCCCGCCGGCGACCACCAGCCGGTGTACGCCCGAACCGACCAACCCTTCGGCGATATCGGCCATCGCCTGTTCGATCGCATGGCCCGCGGCGTCGCGGCCGTGGCGCGCCTGCAAGGCCGTGACCAGATCGGGCGTCGAACTGCTCGCGATCAGGACCGGACCTTCCTCGAGCCGCTCCCGGGCCCAACCCAGCGCGCGCCGGGCTTCGTCCTTGCCCGCGATCGCCTGCTCGGGATCGAGGTGCAGCACCGGCATAACTTGCTCGGCGCTTGCGATCTGCTGCAGCGTCGCCTGCGAACAACTGCCGGCAAGGCACGCCGCCGGTCCGCCGACCGGAGCGTCGGAGATCGCGTTCGGCGCATTCGATTTGACCTTGCCTGAGGCGACCAGCGCGCGGGCGAGCCCGAGCCCCAGGCCCGAGGCGCCGACCGACACGCGATGATCCAGCGCGACGCTGCCGATGGTCTCCAGATCGCGCTCAAAGACGGCGTCCGCAATGGCCGCGCCAAAACCTTTGCTGGAAAGAGCGGCAAGACATGTGCGCACGGCATCCGGCCCGCGTGCAATATCGGCGAGATCGACAAGCGCAACCCTGGTCTTGCTTTGGCGCGCCAGCACCCGCACCAGATTGGAATCGTGCATCGGATTGAGCGGGTGATCCTTCAGCGGGCTTTCATTCAGCGGCACCGATCCCACGAACAGATTACCCTGATAGACGGTACGGCCGGTCGCGGGAAATGCCGGCGTCACCAGCACGATTGCATCGCCGGAATCGGCGCGTAGCGCATCCATCACAGGGCCGATGTTGCCGGCATCGGTGGAATCGAAGGTCGAGCAGATCTTGAACAGCACATGGGCCGCGCCTCGCCCGCGCAGCCATTTTTCCGCTGATCGCGCGCGCGATACCGCAAGTCCTGCTTCGATCGACCGGCTCTTCAGCGACACCACCACCGCGTCGACTTCGGGCAGCGCCAGATCGTCGGAGGGAACGCCGATGGTCTGCACCGTGCGCAAGCCGCAGCGGGTCAGCGTATTGGCGAGATCGGAT
>JBGQCE010000538.1:0-3020 GCA_041495185.1 Bradyrhizobium sp. | reverse complement strand
TTCATCCTGCTCGCCGTGGCGCTGGCACTCGGCAATCTCGGCGGCTGGCTCACGGTGCTGGCGCTCAAGGACGGTCTCGATCTTTCCGCCTTCGCCCAGGGATTCGAGATGATGGGCGTGAGCCCGATCATCTACCCGGCGCTGCGCGCGGGTGACGTGGCCGCCGCTAATGTGCTGGTCACGGTCCTGGGATTGGCCGCGAGCCTGTATCCAGCCTGGCGTGCCGCGCGCCACGTGCCGGTGGAAGCGATCACGCGAGCCTGACGCATGGAACATACCGTCCTCTGCCGTAACGTCAGCAAGGTCTACCGCCAGGATACCGTGGCGGTGCAGGCGCTGACCGACGTCAACCTCGAAATCCCGCGCTTCGATTTTGTGTGTCTCTCCGGCCCGTCGGGTTCCGGCAAAAGTACGCTGCTCAATCTCATCGGCGGGCTCGACCGGCCCACGGGCGGCGAGATTTATGTGGACGGAAACCGCGTCGATCAAATGGAGAAGGGCGCACTCGCGGAACTGCGGTTGCGGCACATCGGCTTCGTGTTCCAGGCGTACAATCTGATCCCGGTACTGACGGCGCGGGAGAACGTCGAGTTCGTGATGCAACTGCAGGGCGTGCCGGCGACGGAACGCGGCGCCAAGACACGCGAGATCCTGAAGGAAGTCGGGCTCGACGGGCTCGAAGACCGGCGCCCGGGCGAACTTTCCGGCGGGCAGCAGCAGCGCGTGGCAGTGGCGCGTGCGATTGTCTCCGAGCCGAGCCTGGTGCTGGCCGACGAGCCGACCGCCAATCTCGACTCCAAAACCGCCGAGAACCTGATGCAATTGCTGCGACACATGAACCGGGAGCACGGCGTGACGTTCGTCTTTTCCACCCACGACAAGCTGGTGATGGACTTCTCGCGGCGGCTGATCACACTGCGCGACGGCCGGATCGTGGACGACGTGCGGCGCGATTGACCCTGCAATTGTTACGGGGAACGAAAATGAAAATCCTTTTATGGAGCGATGACCTCATGAGCCGCGTGCGCATCGAGTCGCGCTGGAAGGCCGCCGGGGCGCAGATGCTCAGGCGCGATGCCGACGAGACTCCCGATCTGATCGCGGTGGACTTGACGGCGCGCGATGCCGCCGGGCATATCCGGAAATTGCGCGAACAGTTTCCAGCCACGGACATTCTCGCCTTTGGGCCGCACGTGGACGCCGACGGTTTCCGCGAGGCCAAGGCGGCGGGCGCGAGCGAATGCGTGGCGCGCGGGTCGGCGGTCGAGCACGTGCTGGGACGCCTGGGCAAAAGCGGATGATTTGTTTCAGGCGCGCGCTGCTGGTCGTTGTATTGCTCGCCAGCGCGCCGGTCATGGCCGATGACTGGGATTTCGCTGGCCACGTCAAATACCAATACACCCATATCAACTACCGTACGGACGACATCAATGCCGTATTTGGTAACGATCCGGCACGCGATCAGGGTCTCGACCTGCGCTTCAAGGCCGAGAAACGCGCGGGACCGTGGGACTTCGCGGCGCATTACGAGCTCCTCGCCGTCGCCGGCGACACCCTGGAGGCTCGACGGCGCATGGCCGCGGTGGGTATCCCGGTTACCGGCACCGTGAGCGGCCTGCCGGACGACCGCCGGCGGCTGTTCGATCTCACTCACGAAATCACTGACCGCAACCGCCTTGCGGCGGTGCAGCGCCTCGACCGCCTGTCCCTCGGCTACAGCAGCGCGCGCCAGTCGCTGCGCTTCGGGCGCCAGGCGGTGAGTTGGGGCAACGGCCTGGTGTTTCAGCCGCTCGATTTCGTGAATCCGTTCTCGCCCATCGTGATCGACAAGGACTACAAGACCGGTGACGACATGCTCTATGGCCAGTGGCTGGTGGGCGAGCAGGACGACCTGCAGGCGATCGTGTTGCCGCGGCGCGACCCGGCGACGGATCGTGTGGAGGGCGATCGAAGTTCCTATGCTCTCAAGTACCGTTTGCGCTTTTCCGGCGTCGATGTCGATGTGCTTGCCGCGCGCCATTTCGCCGAGAACCTGGCTGGCCTCGGCGTCGTGAAAAGCGTCGGCGGGGCGGTGTGGCGCCTGGATGTCAGCTATACCAATTTCGAAACCGGCGGCAGCTCCACCTCGCTCGTCACCAACATGGATTATTCGTGGATGTGGGGCGGCAAGAACGTTTACGGCTATGCCGAGTATTTCCGCAACGGTGTCGGTGAAACCGACCGCGCCAATTATGCTTCGCCTAATGCTGAACTCAGCGCCCGCCTTGCGCGTGGTGAACTGTTCACGCTCGCCCGCGACTATGCTGCGCTGGGACTGCAAGTCGAATTCACCCCGCTCTTCAATTTCTATATCAACCTCATCGAAAATCTGAACGATCGCAGCGAATACCTTCAGCTCCGCGGCGTATACGACTGGCAGCAGGACGTGCAGTTGATGACGGGAATTAATCTGCCGTCCGGTAGTCGCGGGACGGAATATGGCGGCGTGCCCATGGCGGGAATAAATGTCTTTGGGGGCTCTGCAAAGTCGGCATATTTTAGGGTGGTGTATTTCTTTTGACCCATACCTGCTGACGACAGAAACTTATGCTGTCTTGACGTGTCACAGAAACAAATTTACAACGCTACTATCGAAAGAGCTACGAAGGCGCGAATGAATAGGTTATGTTAATTGCATCCATCCTTGCTGTACTTCTGGTCGTATTAAGTACATTCACGCATTACGAGGTGCTGCGGATGCTGTCGACCTATGTACCACGAATCAGAATCCGGCCGCGGGCGCGGTTACTGGCGGTGCTGTTGGGTACGTTTTTTGGTCACCTGCTGGAAATCAGTTTCTACGCATTGGCTTATTACTCTCTCAAGGATCGCTTTGATCTCGGAAATTTCGGCGGCGATTTTGTCGACAATTTTGCGTCCTATCTTTATTTCTCCGCTGAGACATATACCACCATCGGTCTGGGCGACATCTATCCGCTGGGTCCCCTGCGCCTGATTACCGGCATCGAGGCGTTGAACGG
>JBGQCE010000537.1:0-3032 GCA_041495185.1 Bradyrhizobium sp. | reverse complement strand
TTTACGAGCGCGCAGGCCTGCCGCACCGGCGCATCGAGGACTGGAAATACACCGATCTGCGCGTGCTGATGCGCGAGGTGCTGCCACCAGCGCCCGAGCCGGATGCAGCAGCGCTGACGCGCGCGGCTGCGGCCTTGAAGCTCCATGCGATCGCGGGCGTGCGCAGGCTGGTGCTGGTGGACGGGGCGTTCGTCCCAAAACTGTCCGAAACCGCCAATCTGGAAAAAGGGCTTCTCATCCGCACACTGCGCGAAGTGCTGGAAACGGGCGACAGCGCGCTCCATGCGCAGCTATTCGCACCGGATAACTCCGATCCCATGGTGGCGCTGAACAGCGCTGTCATGACGGATGGTCTCGTGATCGAGGTCGCCGACGGCGCCGTGCTGACGCAACCCCTGCATATCGTCCATATCGCCAGCGTCGGAACGCCTGCGGCCATGTTCACCCGCTCGATGTTCCGCCTTGGAAAGGCCGCGAGCGCCACGCTGGTGGAGAGCTATATCGCCGCCGACGGCGCGAAGGCCTATCAGGTCCACGATTCCCTGATCGTCGCCATCGGCGACGGGGCGCGGCTCGATCATGTCCGTTTGATCGAGGACGGCCGCGAGGCCTTCAATATTTCCTCATCGGCGGTGACGCTGGGTGCGCACGCGCATTTCAACACCTTCGGCATGACCAGCGGGTCGAATGTCAGCCGCTATCAGGCAACCATCGCGTTTGCCGGCGAGGGCTCGCGGGTCGAGACCAACGGCGTCAATCTGCTCAATGGCCGCCAGCACGCCGACACCACGCTGTTTCTCGACCATGCGGTGCCGAACTGCGCGAGCCGTGAAATCTTCCGCGCTGTGGTCGACGACCGCGGACATTCGGTGTTTCAGGGCCGCATCATCGTTCGCCCGAAGGCGCAGAAGACCGACGCCAAGATGATGACGCGGGCGCTGCTTTTGTCGGACGAGGCCGAAGCCGATAACAAGCCGGAACTGGAAATCTTCGCCGACGATGTCACCTGCGGCCACGGTGCGACTATCGGCGCGCTCGACGAAAGCCTGCTGTTCTACTTGCGCGCGCGCGGCCTTTCCGAAAAGGAAGCGCAGGCGCTGCTGATCCAGGCATTTGTCGGCGAGGCGATCGAATCCATCGCCAATGATGACTTGCGCGAGCTCGCGATCTCGGCGGCTGAGCGCTGGCTGGCAGCACGGGGTTGACCATGCATCCCGCAGTCCTGAATGGTTCATATGACGTCGCCCGGGTGCGGGAAGATTTCCCCGCGCTCTCCCTCAAGGTCTATGGCAAGCCGCTGGTCTATCTCGACAACGCCGCCTCCGCGCAGAAGCCCAATGCGGTGCTCGACCGCATGACGAAAGCCTACAAGACCGAATACGCCAACGTGCATCGCGGGCTGCATTACCTCGCCAATGCGGCGACCGAAGCCTATGAGGGCGGCCGCGCCAAGGTCGCGAAATTCCTCAACGCCGCGCGTACCGAAGAGATCATCTTCACCCGCAATGCCACCGAGGCGATCAACCTCGTGGCGTCGTCATGGGGCGAGCCGAACATCAAGGCCGGCGACGAGATCGTGCTCTCGATCATGGAGCACCATTCCAACATCGTGCCCTGGCATTTCCTCAGGGAACGTCATGGCGCCGTCATCAAATGGGTTGACGTCGATGACGAAGGCAATTTCCTGATCGACGAATTCGAAAAAGCGCTGACGCCGCGCACCAAACTGGTCGCGATCACGCAGATGTCGAATGCGCTCGGCACCATCGTGCCGGTCAAGGATGTGGTGAAGATCGCCCATGCCCGCGGCATCCCGGTGCTGGTCGACGGCAGCCAGGCCGCCGTTCATCTGGCGATCGATGTGCAGGACATTGACGCCGATTTCTACGTCTTCACCGGCCACAAGCTCTACGGCCCGACCGGCATCGGCGTGCTCTATGCCAAGCATGAGCATCTGGTAGCGATGCGCCCCTACAATGGCGGCGGCGAGATGATCCGCGAGGTCGCGAAGGACTGGGTCACCTATGGCGATCCGCCGCACAAATTCGAGGCGGGGACACCCGCAATCGTCGAGGCGGTGGGGCTTGGTGCCGCGATCGATTACGTCAATTCGATCGGCAAGGCGCGCATTGCCGCGCATGAGCACGATCTTTTGACCTATGCCGAGGGACGCCTGCGCGAAATCAATTCGCTGCGGCTGATCGGCACCGCCCGGGCTAAGGGACCGTTGATCTCGTTCGAGATGAAGGGCGCCCATCCCCACGATGTCGCGACCGTGATCGACCGGCAGGGCATCGCGGTGCGCGCCGGCACCCATTGCGCGATGCCGCTTTTAGAGCGGTTCAATGTTACGGCGACATGCCGCGCCTCATTCGGGATGTATAATACCCGCGAGGAAGTCGACCATCTGGCACAGGCGCTGATCAAGGCGCGGGAATTGTTTTCATGACCGACACGGCCGAAGTCAAAACCAGCAATATGGAAACCCATTCGGCGCTGCCGCCGGAGGAGACCGAGCGGTTAGGGGCCGAGATCGTGGCTGCGCTGAAGACCGTGTTCGATCCGGAAATTCCGGCCGACATTTACGAGCTCGGCCTGATCTACAAGGTCGACATCAAGGACGACCGCACCGTCGACGTCATGATGACGCTGACGACGCCGAACTGTCCGGCGGCCGGGGAATTGCCGCAGATGGTGGAGAATGCGGTCGCCAGCGTTCCCGGTGTTGGCATGGTCAATGTCAATCTGGTCTGGGACCCGGCATGGACGCCGGACCGCATGACCGACGAGGCGCGCCTCGTCCTCAATATGTGGTGAAGCGTTAGAGCATGATCCGGAAAAGTGGAAACCGGTTTTCCGAAGAGATCATGCTCAAAAAGAAGTGGATCAGGGATTAGCTTGTTCACGAAAAAATGGCCGGCATTGATTCGGCGTTGGGATTGACCACATGACAAATATGACACCCACCTCACCGACACCGGGCACCAAGCCGAAGCCGCGGCCTCGTCCACAAGTGATGAAGTTGACGGAAG
>JBGQCE010000536.1:0-3037 GCA_041495185.1 Bradyrhizobium sp. | reverse complement strand
TAGAAGCTTGTTTCCGATAATGTAATTGCCGGCACCCTCGATCGATCCCGCGTTGAAGACCACCGCAGCCTTTGTAACGTCGAAAGTGCCGCCAGCCTGGGTGATAAAGTGCGCTTTGGTGCCGTCGGTGCCACCGCCGCCTGAATTGTCGAATGCGATCACAGCGCCGGCAGCGGTGGTGATGAAGGTGTGGCCGTTGCCGCCGAGGCCAGCGGTGCTGTTGCCAGAGAAAGTCAGGGTGCCATTGTTGAGGATGTTGACGTCGGAGCTGCCAAAAATGTTGATTCCGCCTAAGGCGCCGGGATTGGAGAACGTCAACCCTATGCCGGTGCCGATATTGAAGCTGTAGACCGGGGCACCGACACTGAAATTCCAACCGTTAAGGGTCGTATTCGCCGAGATCGACAGGGCGGTCGTGTTCGAGTTGCCGAAAGTGGCGGTGCCGGTCGGCACTGCGGCCGGGTTCCAGTTGGCCGCAGTGTTGTAATTGTTAGTGCCGGGATTAGCGAGCCAGGTCGCGTTCTGCGCGGCGGCCGGCAGCGTCGCCGCCGCCGAAATCGCGGTGCCCGCAAACAGCGCACGCATCCGGCGCGCGTGGTTGAACCTGACCTGCCCTAGCCCATCGATTGATCGCATTCTACGCTCCAGCTCAGTCCGAATCCCACCGCAAATTGCAAGGGATTTGGCTCAGTTACTGGTTGGGCCAGCCCGCGTACATCCTCCGATTGCAGGAGCCCAGGAGAGAAATCCCTGCGGTGTAACCAGGCAGCCACAGCGAAAATTGGCGATCCGGGTTCACCCAGTTCAAGGCGCTCGCGCTATGAGCGATACAAGACTCGGTCGAAAGAGGTGACAACCCCCGCGGGCGTTGGATATTTGAAGTTCGTGTCCAAGAGCGCAGGTCAGTCCACCCTGAAGTCGGCGCCCTCGCACGCCCTGCGAAGGGCGTCGTCAGATACGTGCGGTGAGCCAGCGTCGCTTCATTCCACCCTCACATTGGCAGCCTTGATCATCGGCCACCATTTCGCGATCTCCGCTTTCTGCCAGGCGCCGAGCGCCTCCGGCGAGAGCTGATCCTTCGGTGGCATTTGCAATCCAAGGTTTTCGAGCTGCTTGCGCACAGCCGGGTCGTTCAGCGCATCCACCGCCGAGGCATTGAGCCTGGTGATGATGTCTTTTGGCGTGCCCTTTGGCACCCACATGCCGGACCACACCGCCATGTGAAATCCAGGCAGGCCCGCTTCATCGGTGGTCGGGATGTCGGACGCCTCCGCGACGCGCTTGGTATCCGTGACGGCATAGGCCCGGATGGTTCCGGCGCGCACCTGATTGATGGAATTGGAGAGCTGATCAATGATGATATCGATCTGTCCGCCGACAAGGTCATTCATCGCCGGTCCGGTGCCGCGATAGGGAACATATTGCAGCTTGATGCCGGTGAGACTCTCGAAGTAAAGCCCGGCGATATGACTTCCCGAACCGGCGCCGGCAGTGCCGGCGGCCGCCGGGGTAGGCCGCGCCTTTAGCCATGCGATCAATTCCCCGAGCGATTTTGCCGGAACCGTGTTCTTGCTGACGAAGACCATTGAGTTGCTCGGCAGTAACACCACCGGATCGAGATCGTTCACGACGTCGTAGCCGAGCTTGTAGATCGCGCCGTTGGCGACGTGGGTGCCGAGATGGCCAAAGCTGATGGTGTAGCCGTCAGGCGGCGAGCGCAATGCGCGTCCGACACCGAGCGAGCCGCCCGCGCCGGTCACATTCTCGACCAGAATAGTTTCGCCCAGCGTTGTCTTCATTCGCTCGGCCAGGATTCGCGCCATGACGTCGGACGGCCCGCCGGCGGCAAACGGGACTACGATGGTGATCGGATGCGACGGGAATTTATCCGCGAGCGCGCTGCCACCGAATGCGGCCAGCGTCAGAAAAGCCGTCAGAATAAATCTTCGCATGCTACTCTCCCGCGCTCGCCACACACCGCCGTCATTGCGAGGAGTGAAGCGACGAAGCAATCCACAACTTTCGTATTCTCGAAATGGATTGCTTCGCTACGCTCGCAATGACGGCGGTGTACTCTATTCGCTCCCAACCGCCATGCACCCTACAGCTTCGCGTAGCGATAGCTACAGCTTCGCGTAGCGATAGCTAAAGCTTCGCATAGTCGATCGGCGCGTGGCGATCGAGCGTGCGCGTGACCGGCGGCAGCGGATATTTAAGCCCTGTCGCGCAATTGAACAGCATCACGCGATCATTTTTGGTCACGCGGCCGTCGGCCAGACTCTGCTTGTAGGCGGCGTAGGTCGCAGCACCCTCGGGACACAGCAACAGGCCTTCTTCACGCGCCACTTCATTGAGCGCCGCCGAAATTTTCTCGTCCGTCACCGCAATCGCAAATCCCTTGCTCTCGCGCACCGCGCGCAGGATAAGAAAATCCCCAATCGCCTGCGGCACCCGGATGCCGGATGCGATGGTGTGGGCATCCTCCCAGCGGGCTGCGTGCTCGGTGCCGTTCTCAAAGGCGCGTACCATCGGCGCACAACCTGCCGCCTGAACCGCCACCATCCGTGGCCGTTTGCCGCCGATGAAGCCGATGGCCTCGAGTTCGGCGAACGCCTTCCACATGCCGATCAGACCGGTGCCGCCGCCGGTCGGATAGAAGATCACGTCCGGCACGTCCCAGCCGAGCTGCTCGGCAAGCTCCAGCCCCATCGTCTTCTTGCCCTCGATGCGATACGGCTCCTTCAGCGTGGAGGTATCGAACCAGCCGGCCTCGGCCTTGCCCTCGCCGACGATCTTGCCGCAATCGTCGATCAATCCGTTGACGCGGTAGACGGTGGCGCCCTGCAGCTCGATCTCGCTGACATTCACCTCGGGCGTATCGGCGGGACAGAAGATCGTGGTCTTGCTGCCGCAATTGGTCGCGTAGGCGGCGAGGGCCGCACCGGCATTGCCGTTGGTCGGCATCGCCATGTGCCTGATGCCGAGCGCCTTGCCCATCGACACCGCCATCACCAGGCCGCGTGCCTTGAACGAGCCG
>JBGQCE010000535.1:0-3041 GCA_041495185.1 Bradyrhizobium sp. | reverse complement strand
TCAAGAAGTGAGCGTCATTGCTTTTCTCGTCATGCCCGGCCGTAGTAGTCTGCGCAAGGCAGACTACTATGCCCGGCCATGACGAAAACGAGTCATTGCACCGTCATGCCCGAGGTCTTTACGACCGTCGTCAATTTTTCGTAATCCGCCTTCATCAGGCTTGCGAGCTCATTCAGCGGCATCGCCTTGCCCGGTATGTCGGCGACCGCCAACTGACGCTGAACGTCGGGATTTTGCAGCGCCTTGTCGATCGCATCGTGAATTTTCTCGACCAGCGCGCCGGGCGTTGTCGCCGGCACGTAGATGCCATACCAGGGCACATAGGCGGCTTCCGGATATCCGGCTTCGGCGACCGTCGGCACGTCGGGAAGATCCGGGACGCGTTTGTCGGTGAAGACGGCGAGCGGCTTGATGGTGCCTTGCTTGATATGCGGCAGCGCCAACGCCAGCGAGACGATCTCAAAGTGCATCAGGTTCGTGATCAAATCGATCAACGCCGGCGGCTGGCCCTTGTAGCCGATATTGGTCAGCTTGATGTTCGCAACCCCGAACAGTTTCTGCGCGGTCAGGTCGATCGATGTACCGGTGCCGGGATTGCCGAAATTGAGCTGGCCGGGTTTGCTCCGCGCGATCTCCACGAATTCGCCGAGCGTCTTGGCCGGCATCGAAGGATGCACGACGGCGACACTTTGATTCCAGACCGCGAGACCGACGCATTTGAAGTCTCGCATCGCGTCCCAGCCGGCGTCCTTGTAGAGGGTGGGGTTCACCAGCACCGCGGGTCCGGTGATCAGCCAGGTGTAGCCATCCGGATCGCTTCGCGCGACCGCCGCGGTGCCGATGTTGCTGTTGGCGCCGGGCCGCGCTTCCACGACGATCGATTGCTTCAGGTCGCGCCCGACCTGCTCGGTCACGGTGCGCGCGACGATGTCGACAATGCCGCCCGCGGGATAGGGCACGATGATATGGATCGGGCGAACAGGATAGTTGCCCTGCGCCTGCGCGCAGGAACCTGCGCCAAGCAGCGTTGCAGCGACGCTTGCGGCAAAACCGAAGGCCCGGAATGCGCTCATGGTTCTCTCCACTGGCCGTTGGCGACAAGCGATCGAATGCTGCGGGCAAGGCCTAGAATGCGCCGCCCGCATTCGCGTTCGATCTGCTCGTGCAATTGGTTTCGATATACGGTTAGATGCCGCCCCGCTAGAGCGTTTTGAAGCGAAGGCCTGCCCCGCACCTGGATAGCGGGGTGGAGACCGGTTCGGGAGGCGGCATGGATTTCGATCTCACCGGACGGTCGGAAGCGTGGCGAGAACGGCTGCAGTCGTTCTTCGACCAGGAGGTGCTGCCGCGCCATCGCGCCTGGCTCGAACACACGGCTAACAGCCGCGAGACCGCGCCGTTCATGGGCGAACTGCAGCAGAAGGCGCGGGCGGCGGGATTATGGAATCTCGGCCTTCCCGAACTTGCGGCCAATGAGCCCGGCACGCGCCTTTCGAACCTCGAATATGCGCCATCAGCCGAGATCATGGGGCGGCTGTTCTGGGCCCCAGAAGTCTTCAACTGTCAGGCGCCCGACGTTCCCAACATGATCGCGCTGCAGAGCTGCGCAACTCCAGAACAGAAGGAACGTTGGCTGCGGCCGCTGCTCGAAGCCGAGACCCGTTCGGCCTTCGGCATGACCGAACCGGATGTGGCTTCGTCTGACGCGACCAATATCGCGACCCGCATGGTCCGCGATGGTAACGACTACATTATCAACGGGCGCAAATGGTTCATCACCGGCGCGGCGCATCCACGGTGCAGCTTCCTGATCGTGATGGGTGTGACGGCAGCAGACGCGGACCGGACCCGCCGCCATTCCTGCGTCATCGTTCCCATGGATACGCCAGGCGTCCGCCTGGTGCGGCGGCTGCGCTGGATGGGCTGTGAGGATCACGTGGCGCCGATCGGCGAGCTCGCCTTCGACAACGTCCGTGTCCCCGCGGCGAACCTGCTTGGCGAAGAAGGCGAAGGTTTTAAAGTCGCGCAGATCCGCCTTGGGCCCGCGCGAATCCATCATTGCATGCGTTCGATCGGGCTCTGTGAACTCCTGATCGAACTGATGATGGTGCGATCGGCGGAACGCTCCGCGTTCGGGCGCACGGTTATTCAATACGACACCGTGCAGCGCTGGATCGCGGAATCCCGTGTCGAGCTCGAGCAGGCGCGCTTGCTGGCCTATCGCTGCGCGTGGCGGCTCGATCAGGCCGGTCATCATGGCGCAAGTTCTACCAAGAAGAATTGGCGCGACGTGTCGCTGATCAAGGTCGCGGTGCCCGCCATGCTGCAGCGGATCGCCGACCGCGCCATGCAGGTGTTCGGCGCGATGGGCGGCTCCGACGATACGCCGATCCATCAGGCGCTGGCGTGGGGACGCCTGCTGCGGATCGGCGACGGGCCCGACGAGGTGCATCTGCGGCAGATTTTTCGAATGGAGGCGATGCCGCCGTGGTCGATCGCGGATTCGCCGTATCTCGCGGCGCATCCGGCGTGAGCGATGCTGATCGACGGTTACGTATTCTGATATCTTGCAAAGGCGCTTTTCGATGACGATCACGGACGAACCCCAAAACCTTCACAGCCATCCGATCGACAAGGAGCGGTTACGCCAAAAGTACCTGGAGGAGCGCGACAAGCGGCTTCGCCCCGACGGCAACGATCAGTACCTTCAAGTCAAAGGGCAGTTCGCCCGCTATCTTGACGACCCCTATACACCCGTTACCCGGCGCGAGCCGAAGACCGACCACGTCACTTTCGCATTCATCGGCGGCGGCTTCGCAGGTTTGGCCACCGCCGCGCGGCTGTCGGAGGCCGGCATTCCCGTCCGCATCATCGAGAAGGGCGGTGATTTCGGCGGTACCTGGTACTGGAACAGGTATCCCGGAGCCCAATGCGACACGGCATCGCTCGTTTACATGCCGCTGCTCGAAGAAACCGGGCACATGCCGTCCGAGAAGTACGCGCATGCACCGGAGATCCTCGAGCACTGCCAGCGCATCGGC
>JBGQCE010000534.1:0-3048 GCA_041495185.1 Bradyrhizobium sp. | reverse complement strand
CCGGCGGAAAAACGGACGGCGGGCGCCGCCACCCTGGGACGATCCGAATGCCATCGTCTATTCCTCCACCGCCGCGACCGCCGCGGGCTCGGCATCATCTTCGGCGTCGTCGCGCCGCGGCCGGCGTTCGCCGCGTCCGCGATCGCCACGATCGCCGCGGTCGCCACGCTCGCCGCGATCGTCGCGGTCGGACTTGCGCATCATCGCGGAGGGGCCGTCCTCGTGCGCCTCGACGCGGATGGTGAGATAGCGCAGCACGTCTTCGTTGAGCCGCTCCTGGCGCTCGATCTCGTTGAGCGCCGCCGGGGCTGCGTCGACGTTGAGCAGCGTCATGTGCGCCTTGCGGTTCTTGCGGATGCGGTAGTTGAGGGACTTCATCCCCCAATATTCGGTCTTGGTGATCTTGCCGCCGCCCTCGGTGATGACGCCGGATAGCTTGGCGGTCAATTCCTCGACCTGCTGCGTGCTCAGGTCCTGGCGCGCGAGATAGACGTGTTCGTATAGCGGCATGAAATGCCTTTCCTTATATTTACCCATGTCCTCGATCCTGGCGCCTAGCCCCTCGAGCCCTTCGGGAAAGGCTCGAATGCTCTGAAGGCGGGAACACGGGACGCCGGGCCAGCAGGCCCTACCGCTTTGGCTTAAAAACGGCCGTCCGTTCAGCTCCCAACCAGGATCGACGGAGCGCGGCTTATACGAGATTTTGTCCAAAATGCAAGGCAAACGGCGCTTTTTTCAGGGCCGCCGAGGCAAATTCAATAATCTCTCCACCGCGTTGGTACGAAAATCCGTTAGGCCAATCAATTGCTCTGGTTTGTCCATACCAATGGATCTGCGGGTGGGCGGTCGCGGAGGCCGGGCATCTAAGCAGGTAATTTCGTACCTTAGCATGTTGCAGTAATGCAACGCATACACGTAAATTGAGGATAGACGCCATCCGAGCGGTATTTTTGATTCGCCTTCGGGCCGTTTTTTCATTTTAGTGCCTGCGACGAATTCTTAACAGGTGGGACCAGTCATGCAAAAGATGCTTCTGCTTGCTACCGTTTCGACAGTCGCCTTGATCATCGCCGGCAACGCGAATTCAGCGGACCTTCCCAGGAAGGCGCCACCGATGGTTGCCGCGACGGCGCCATACAGCTGGACCGGATGCTATGTGGGCGCACATGTGGGCTGGGGGTGGGGTCGCCATGACGTCAACACCACCTCGGCGAGTGTATCCGGCAGTCCCATCGGGGCGAGCGGCGGGCTAGACTCCAGCGGCGGTTTGTTCGGTGGCCAGGTGGGTTGCAATTACCAGTTCGCGGGCAACTGGGTTGCTGGCATTCAGGGCGATCTCGCCGCCTCGGACATCAACGGCCGCGCCGACGATCCATTGGCTATTTTAGTCGGAAGCTCTGGTACGATCGATGTCAAAACCGACTACATTGCTAGCGTCACCGGACGCCTGGGCATGACTGGTTTCGCTGGCTGGAACAATCAGGCGCTATACTACGTGAAGGGCGGCGTTGCGTGGGACCGCAATCGATGGGACCTTCATAACGCGTTCAACGCGTTCGGGTCCGTTACTCCCAGTCAACTGACGGAGACCCGCACCGGATGGACAGTGGGCGGCGGCATCGAATGGCCGTTTTTCACGCACTGGACGGCGTTTGTCGAGGGCAACTACTATGATTTCGGCCATGGGACGACCTTCACGGACACCTCGGCCTCGAGCGGGGATACGTTCTCGACGGGGAAGCAGACCATCGTGACCGCCAAGATCGGCGTGAACTACAAGTTATTCGGCGGCAACTAAACGGCCGCGGTTGTTTTCTGCAAATGTGGGCGCCCTGGGCCGATCTGGTCCGGGGCGTTTGCTTTTGAGATGGATGGTTGGCCCGGCACTTTTTGGCTGGCGGGTCAGGAAGCCTCGGTTCGGACAGGATCATCCAGCTCCGGTTCCACGGTGAAGCTGGCAGGGCTTTCGCCGCGTTGCCAATTCTCCCACATGCGCACATAGGCGGTTTCGAGGTGCTGCCGGTACCGGTCGGTATCGAACAACGGGTGGGAAAGTCTGTTTCGTCGCAGCCTTTCGCCCAATTCCTGCAGGACGGAAGGCTCGGACGCAATGCGCAAGGCGAGTCTCTCGTATGCTTCGAGATCATCGGTCACGAGGTCGGGCGCGCCGATCGCGCGAAGCAGGCTCGCCGCCACGCGCCCGGCAAAGGATTGGCCGCGGCATGTGACCACGGGCAATCCGACCCACAGGGCGTCGGCGGCGGTCGTATGCGCGTTGTAAGGCAGGGTGTCCAGGAACAGGTCCGCCAGCCGATGGCGCGCCATGTGGTCTTTTAGCGGCACTCTGCGGGCGAAAACCAAGCGTGCGGGATCGATCCCGCGCGCCGCCGCTTCCCGGCGCAAATTCGTCTCGGCCGTTGCCCGGTCGCGAAACAACCAGAGCACGCTACCCTCGATCCGCCCCAGCAGCCGCATCCAGACGTCGAAGACCGGAGGAGTGATCTTGTAGCTGTTGTTGAAGCAGCAGAAGACGAAGCCTTCGGCGGGCAGGCCGGCCTCCTCGCGCGTGGGAGTTCGCGCTGCGATGGGGCGCTTCGAATCGTTGACCAGATAGGAGTCCGGAAGATGGACGATCTTCTCGGTGTAGAACGGCTGCCGGTCGAAGGGCAGAACGGTCGCATCGGCAAGGATGTAATCGTAGAAGCTGGCTCCGAGCGTGCCCGGAAAGCCGATATAATTGACCTGGATCGGCGCCGGCCGGGCGGCAAAGATCCCGGGGCGCGCATTCGCCGTATAGCCGCTGCGATCCACCGCAATGTCGACCTGCAGATCGTTCAAGAGCGCGGCAACCTCGCGGTCGCCTTTCTGTCGCACATCGTGAAACTGATCGAACGCGCGAACCAGCCTGGCGCGGATTTCGCTCTGGTCGTCCGGGCCGAGAGAAATACCTAGGACCTCGAAGCGCGACCGGTCATGGATCTCGATGAGCTCGGCGGTCAGATGTGCCGTCGGATGCGTGTGGAAGCCGCAGGAAACATACGCAATCCT
>JBGQCE010000533.1:0-3059 GCA_041495185.1 Bradyrhizobium sp. | reverse complement strand
CATCCGGGGCAATGGCCAGATTTGATCCCGGATGTCGCTTCGCTCATCCGGGCTACGATTTCTCCCCCTGCCTCTCCGCGTACGCATCCACCAGCGCGCGGATCATGCGCTGATACGGCACCCGCCGCTGCTTCGCCGCGCGCTTGAAGAACTCGACGCTGCGGCGCGACAGGCCGAGCGTCACCTTGACGTTGTCCTCGCGCGCCACCAGCGCATCCGGCGAGGGCAGGAAGTCCTCGATCACCTTCACCCGCCCGATCTCGCCCGCGGTGTATTTAACGGTTCTGTTTCGCACGAATTCCTCTCCGCGGTCATGCGCGGGCATAGCCGTCGAAGACGGCGTCGCTGCGCTCGCCTATGACCCGCGCATCCATGATAACTTGCCGCACGATAAATCTTACGACCGAAATCGGGGGTGGGCCTCATGGATTGCCGGTTCAAGCCCGGCAATGACCCGCCCCGAGAGACGGCTCGCCCTCACTGCAGCGTGCGGATCGGTTCTTGATTCAGCTTGCGAACGCGCTCCGGAGCGCCGGCGGCACTGGCAATGCGTGAGCGCGCGGAATCGGTTGCGCGCTGCGAAATCGATCCCGACAACTTGGCGAGGTTCCGCAACACGACGAAACCCCCGAGGTTGGGGGTTTTCAGTTCAGGTTGAGATGCTGGCGGCGCCGGAACGCTAAACGTGGATGACGCCCATGGTGTCCAATACCCCGAACAGCAGGATCAGCACCATTATGATTCCAACGATCAAGACGCCCGGCTCAATCTTCGGCATTGCCATCGCGATGTTTCCAATTTTCAACGCCGCCCGCGAAAGCAACTATAGGCGAAAATACTTTCGCACAAGGGCAGCGAAATAATAAGTGCCAGGCGTGTATGGGCGTTCACTGCATCTGCCGATGCGCCGCGGCCGCGCGGAGCCCCGGCGTCAGTGCGTCGGCAGCCTGCTAAAGCGGGTTTCGTTCGAGTCGAACTGTATCAACATCCGCTCTTTCCCGCGTAAGCGGGAATCCAGCTCTGCCCAAAGGCAGTAGTGGACTTTTTTCGCTGGGTCCCCGCTTTCGCTGGGTCCCCGCTTTCGCGGGGATGAGCGGGAGAGAATGCCGATTCCAATGGAACGAAATCCGCTCTAGGTCGCGCGCGGGTCCGCCTTCTGGATCTCGTAGCCGGCACGGACGATGGCCCATTCGGCGATGCGGACGGCGATCGGCCAGGCGATCCCGAAGGCTGCAATGAACAGCACCAGGAACGTCGTCAAGCCGAAGGTCGGAAATTCCAGGTCGATCAGCCGGCTGACCAGGAATCCGATGAACTGCACCGTGAAGGTGGTCAGGATGTAGACGCCGATCAGAAAGAGAGCCTGCATGGCCTTTACTCCGTTGCGTCAGGCAGTCATTGCTATTCGGGGCATGTTGCGCCGCCGAAGTCCAGGAAATTTACCGAAAACGGCTGGTTGATCTGACGCCAGCTCTGCTGTGAGCGGGCCGGCGCTGCGCCCTCTCGGCTGTCATGCCTCGCGAAGGCGGGGCATCCAGTAACCGCAGGACGTTGGTTGGCATTCCGGCCCTGCCTGCTGCAAATCGCGGTGGTTACCGGATCGCACGCCTTCGCGGGCGATGACAAATCAGAACCATTGGGTCGCCGCCCCCAGGGGAAGTTATTTTTATGCACTAGGATTATAATCATACTATTGCCATATTGTCCTATCATATCGTCGGCCATCCCGCCCCACCCGAGGGCGTCTGATCAGCGTCACTGACGCGGGGCGGGTGCGGTGGCCGGCCGTTCGGGGTGCCAAGATGCACACCCCCAGGCCGGCGGCCCAAGCTGCGTGCTCCCGATGCGGAGGCTCCGCATCACCGGGCCCTTGGAGGCGACTGCCGTACCGCGGTTCTGACCGTCAGGCGGTCGCAGCGGCCCAAAGCGGTGGGTAACAAGAGTGAGGCCACCGGGGGTCACGCAGAGCAAGCCTCAAACACCGCGCGCGGGACGCCGGGCGACCGGCAAGACCTGCGGTTTGTTTTCCGGACTGCCCCGGCGCCGCGAGGTTCCGGGGTCCGTGGGTCGGCAGCGACCCCGGCGTCCCGCGCGCCCTCGGACCTGTCCGACGGCGCGGTTTTGCCAGCCCCCGGGCGCGCCAGCGCCGCGGATACGATTACAATTTTCTAAATGACTGCATCGAATTCCGGCGTGCACTTTAAGTCGGCAGGAAGGCGCAGTTCGTACAAAAGCCCATCGCGGTCACATCGCGTGCCGCGAATAACGGGAGAGAATCGATGACGACGTTGCAGCATTTCCTGAAAGACGAGTCCGGCGCCACCGCGATCGAATATGGCCTGATCGCCGCCGGCATCTCGGTTGCCATCATCGCGGTGGTGCAGGGCCTCGGCTCCAAGCTCAATTCGACCTTCACAAGCGTGTCGAACGCGCTCAACTGAGATCGCGTCGCAGGCGGGGGAATGCCAACGACAAAGGGGCCCTGTTCGGGGCCCTTTTTTGTTGCGCCGCCGCGGCAAATGGCAACAATCGCGCCCAATGAGCGCGCAACCCAAAGCGCAGAACGAACCCGGCCATCACCACCTGTTCGACACCGTGTTCGGGGTCTGCGGCGTGGCGTGGAACGCCCGCGGGCTCTGCGGCGTGCAATTGCCGGAGCAGGATCGCGCCGCGACCGAGCGCCGCCTCGCCGCCAAATGCGGCAGCGAAGGCGAGACCACGCCGCCGCCCTGGGTGCAAGCGCTCGCCGCCGACATCCGGAACTATCTCGCCGGCGCGCGGCTCGATTTTTCTGCCGTCCCCGTCGACCTCGGCGGCATCGACGACTTCCGCCGCCGCATCTATCTGGCGCTGCGCGGCGTGGGCTTCGGCCGCACCACCACCTACGGCGAACTGGCGCGGCAGATCGGCTCGACCGAATGGGAGGCCGCGCGCGACGTCGGCGACGCCATGGGGCGCAACCCGATGCCGATCGTCATCCCCTGCCACCGCGTGCTGGCGGCGGGCGGCCGGCTCGGCGGCTTCTCCGCCTACGGCGGCACCGCCACCAAGCAGAAGCT
>JBGQCE010000532.1:0-3064 GCA_041495185.1 Bradyrhizobium sp. | reverse complement strand
GGCAAGGCGCACACCGCGGCTCTGGATTTCATCGAGCAGCTGGATAGCCCGATCCACGTTCCGCATCACCATGCTTTCCGTGATCTCAAGCTGCAACAGATGAGCCGGCATGCCGGTCGATGCCAGGTAAGCGCTGTTCCGCCCCCACCTTTTCCGCGGGCGACGAACAGGTGAAAGTTGGAGCTCAAGGGAGCTCCGACATATGTTGATTTCAGAGCCTATGCATATGTCGAGGCCGGAGGCGGAAGCGCCGCGGCGGATCGAAGTGTTCACAGGCACCGGTCGGCGCCGCGCATGGTCGGCAGACGAGAAGGCAGCATTCGTGGCTGAAAGCCAGGTTGCGGGCGAGACGGTTTGCGGGGTGGCGCGGCGCCATGGACTGACGCCTCAACAGCTGTTCACCTGGCGGCGTGAGGCAAGGCTGCGCAGCGGTGCGCTCGAACACGCAGAGCCCTTGTTTGTACCGGCAGTTGTTGAAGGCTCATCTTCAAGACAAGTTCGGCAACCGGAATACAGATCTGCAGCTCTCATGTCGTCGATCGAGCTGGAGATCGACGGCATCATTGTACGCATCGGGCGTGACGCTGCTGCGGGCACGATAGTTGCGGTGCTGCGCGCGTTGAAAGCCACAGTATGATCGGCCCGACCGGCGCGGTCCGCGTGATGGTGGCGACCAAACCTGTCGACTTCCGCAAGGGTGCCGAGGGATTGGCGGCACTGGTGCGCGAGACGATGGCGGCGGATCCGTTCTCCGGGGCGGTCTACGTGTTCAGGGCAAAGCGCGCCGACCGGATCAAGCTGGTGTTCTGGGATGGCACCGGTCTTTGTTTGTTCGCCAAGCGGCTGGAGGACGGCATCTTCCGCTGGCCGAAGATTGAGAACGGCGTGATGAAGTTATCGGCCGCGCAATTGTCTGCGCTGCTGGAAGGGCTGGACTGGCGGCGCGTCCATGAGGCGCGGGAAATAGTGACGCCGACACAGCCGAGCTAATCTTTATCCCTGAGCTAAGTGAATTAGCCGCATCGAAACCGTCGCAAATTGCCCGCGAATATGATCTGATTCGATCATGCCAAGCGACGCATTGCCCGACGATCTTGAGACGCTGAAAGCGATGCTGCTTGCCGAGCAGTGCGAGAGTGAGCGGCTGCGCCAGATCATCAAGGAATTGCAGCGGCACCGTTTTGGCCGCAGGGCCGAGACGCTGCCCGAAGATCAAATGCTGCTCGGCCTCGAAGACGTCGAGCAAATGGCGGCGAGCGATGCGGCGATAGCAGATCAGTCGGCTCCGACTGAGCGAGCCGCGCGGGCCGAGAAGCGACGCACCAACCGCGGCTCGTTGCCGGCGCATTTGCCACGGGTCGAGATCGTCGTCGATATCGACAGCAGGACCTGCCCCTGCTGCCAGGGCGAGTTGCACCGGATCGGGGAGGACAAGAGCGAGCGGCTGGACATCGTGCCGGCGCAGTTCCGGGTGCTCGTCACCCGCCGCCCGAAATACGCTTGCCGGCGTTGCGAAGATGGTGTCGTGCAGGCCCTCGCGCCCGCGCGACTGATCGAAGGCGGCATGCCGACGGAAGCCACCATCGCCCAGGTCCTGGTGTCGAAATATGCCGACCACCTGCCGCTGTATCGCCAAGCGCAGATCTACGCCCGGCAAGGCATCGATCTGGACCGATCGACGCTGGCGGACTGGGTCGGCCACGCTGCCTGGCACCTGCGCCCGCTGCAGGAGCGGCTGCTGGTGAGGCTGAAGGAGCGCCCCCGATTGTTTGCGGACGAGACGACCGCGCCCGTGCTGGATCCCGGCCGCGGCTGCACCAAGACCGGTCAGCTTTGGGCCTATGCCGCTGACGACCGGCCATGGGGCGGCTGTGACCCACCTGGCGTCGTCTATGTCTACGCACCCGATCGCAAATCTGAACGGCCAATTACTCATCTGGAAGGCTTCAATGGCATTCTGCAGGTCGACGGTTATGCCGGCTACCGCAAGTTGGCCGACCGAGGCGATGTCCGCCTTGCATTCTGCTGGTCGCACGTTCGGCGTGGCTTCTATGAGCTCGCCGTATCTGGTCCGGCACCGATCGCCAGCGAAGCGCTCGAACGTATTGCCGGGCTCTACGCCGTCGAGAAAGACGTCCGCGGTCGAAGTCCTGAGGAGCGCCGAGCAGTTCGGTCGCTAAAAAGCCGTCCCCTGATCGCCGCGCTCGAGCCGTGGTTGCGCGCAAAACTCGGTCTGATCAGCCAGAAAAGCAAGCTTGCCACGGCCATCCGCTACGCCCTGTCGCGCTGGGAGGGCCTGACGCGCTTCATCGATGACGGCCGCATCGAACTCGACAACAACACCGTCGAGCGTTCCATCCGCCCGATCGCGCTCAGCCGGAAGAACGCGTTGTTCGCGGGTTCCGACGGAGGCGCCGAGCATTGGGCCACCGTCGCCTCGCTAATCGAGACCTGCAAGTTGAACGACATCGACCCGCTCGCATATCTGACCGACGTCCTCACGCGCATCGTCAATGGTCACCCCAACCGCGATATCGATCAGTTGCTGCCGTGGGTCTATAGAAAGCAAGACCTCAAAGCCGTGGCCTAGGAACAGCGCTTACGATAATCTTTCGCCTCGGCTCGATCCAACGTCGCTTTTAGCTTGGTCGCCATCAGGTCACCGAGAGAGGCAACGAGCAGGACTCCATCGCGCGTCAGGAGCGGGTCATTGACGCGCCCGAAGCCGATGCTGCCGAAGAACGAAATTTTCACCAAACCAGCGGGCATTTCGGCGAGTATCGCCAGCGTATCCGGGGTGTCTTGCAACACGGCTGCGTCCTTAACGAACGCAAACTCGCCGCGTATTTGCTGCTTGTCGAGCGGCTCGGACCGAAAAAAATCAAAATCAATCGACTGCCGATGTCCCAAATGAAGGGCGATTGCGGTTCCCCCATAAAGGACGAAGCCGAGTCGAGGGGCAGGCGCAAGATCATTCCAAATTTGTCGTTGCGCAGCTGGCAGGACGTCAAACTTGGGTTCAAGGCGCTGCAGCATGAAGGGACCTTTGAGGAGCCTCCTCGGG
>JBGQCE010000531.1:0-3064 GCA_041495185.1 Bradyrhizobium sp. | reverse complement strand
TCGAAATCGTTGAAATCATGGGCAGGGGTGACCTTCACCGCGCCCGAGCCTTTTTCCGGATCGGAATATTCGTCGGCGACGATCGGAATCTTTCGCCCGACCAGCGGCAGGATCACATGCTCGCCGACCAGATGCGTGTAGCGCTCATCGTCCGGATGCACCGCGACTGCGCTGTCGCCGAGCATCGTCTCCGGCCGTGTGGTGGCGACGACGATGAAGCTCGCGGGATCGTCGGGATTGAAGGTTTTGCCCTCCAGCGGGTAGCGCAAATACCACAGGCTGCCCTTGATCTCGATCTGCTGCACCTCGAGATCGGAAATCGCCGTTAGCAGCTTCGGATCCCAGTTCACCAGCCGCTTGTCTTTATAGATCAACCCTTCGCGGTGCAGTTCGACGAACACTTTCACGACCGCGCGGGACAGCCCTTCGTCCATGGTGAAGCGTTCGCGCGACCAGTCGCAGGACGCACCCAGCCGCTTCAACTGATTGACGATGACGCCGCCGCTTTCGGCCTTCCATTGCCAGACCCGCTCGAGGAATTTGGCGCGGCCGAGGTCGCGCCGGCCCGGCTGCTGCCGCTCCATCAATTGCCGCTCGACCACCATCTGGGTCGCGATCCCTGCGTGATCGGTGCCGGGCTGCCACAGCACATCGCGGCCGCGCATCCGCTCGAAGCGGCAGAGAACGTCCTGCAACGTATTGTTGAGCGCGTGGCCCATGTGCAGGGAACCCGTCACGTTCGGCGGCGGGATCACGATGGTGAAGGGCCTGGCGTCGCGCCGCTCAGGCCGGCCGGCGCAAAACGCGCGGCTGTCCTCCCAGATGAGGGACATGCGGCCTTCGATATCGGCAGGCTGGTAGTTCTTCTCGATCATGGCGATGCAATCATGGGAATGGAACCGGCTAGAAAGCCGCACGCGCGCGCCAAGTCAACACGACAGGTCAGGCCAAAAGCCAGATAAAGCCCGATGTGGTGGCTGAATCAGGGCCGGTAACCGGCCCGGGGCTGGTCCGGTTCACCGCCCGCCGCGCGAAACCCGTTCGATTTCCGCCTTGACGATACGCTCCACCAGTCCCGGCAGATTGTCGTCGAGCCAGGATTTCAGCATCGGCCGCAGCATTTCCTTGACCAGATCTTCCAGCGTCCGGGCGTTGTTGCTGAGTACGGTATGCGCAAGCGTATTGAACGCGGATTCGACCGCCGAGACAGTCGAGCGCGACAGGATCTGCCGGGGCGGGGTGGCGGGGCTGCTTTCCAGCGGCGGCGGTTCGAACGCGGGCTGCCGATGTACCGATTTGGCAGCGGCCACTTCGGTAAATTCGAGATCGTCCTGCGGGTCGACCTTCTGGAACGAAGGCTGCGGCAGCTCCGGCAGCGCCATCTCGTCGGTGAGCTCGAACACCTCGCCATCGGGCAAGGGCGGCCGTATTTCCTCCGGAGTGGTCGCTTCATCGAGGCCGTTTAGCAGCGCGTCGATGTCGTCCTGGCTGTTGGGCACGGCGGGCGCCGGCTCGGCGGGAGGTGGCGCGGGCTTGGCGGGCGGCGGTGCCGTCCTTGCGGCGGCCGATTGCGCCGCGGGAATCGCTGAGGGAGGAATGTCCTTCATCGCGGGCGCCTTGGCTGCCGGCGCCGCGGCGGCCGGCTTCTCAGGCTTCTCCGGCTTCGCTGGGGCTTCTGCCTTTGCCGGGGCTTCCGCACTGGCGGACTTTTCGGCGGCCGGCGGCTTGGCTTCGTCGTCGGCAATGATACGCCGGATCGACGCCAGAATCTCCTCCATCGAGGGCTCTTGGACCTTTGCAGGCTGCGTCATCTCCGACTCCACATCATCAACGCCTTCGCATGCGTTTTACACCAAGCGAGAGGGGATTTGCCGGTTCCGGATATGCAGGCCGGGATTTTCATCACACAAGCCTGACTTGTCCCCAGATCAAGCGCCGCTCGACGGATCGCGCGCGGTCCCGCCCCTGCTCAGGGCACCGAAGCGTCGCGGCCTAGTGCTGCCAGATGCGGCGCGAATCGCTCTGCTGCCCCTGGGAAAGGTACGTCATGGCAACAATTGTGCAAGCAACGCGCGAGCGCATGATTCGCCAAAGTGTGGGCGGTTTGGCGAAAAGATCATGGGCTCTTGTTGATTTAGAGCGCGACCTCGGGACAAATGAACGCGTTTGTC
The DNA here is from genome assembly GCA_041495185.1 of Bradyrhizobium sp. Lineage (GTDB taxonomy): Bacteria > Pseudomonadota > Alphaproteobacteria > Rhizobiales > Xanthobacteraceae > Bradyrhizobium. Next base: position 893 of record JBGQCE010000531.1, on the reverse strand, counting down.
CGGCAAGACCGGGCAGCACTTTTGCGGGTCGCGCTAGATGGAAGCGACGGCGGTTGCGGCGATCAGCGACCGTCGGGCGTACGAACGCCGAACCAGCTGTCGCGCACTTGCTGATAGTGTACGCTCGGGTCGTAGACGGTGGTCGAGAGATTGAGCACCTGCGGCGAAAGCCGCCCTATGGCGGTCAAGACCGCATACGACGCGACCACGCGATCGTGCTGCGCGGTGACGAGCGCGACACGGGCGTTGACCAGCGCCTGCTGGGCGTTGAGCACGTCGAGCGTGGTTCGCTGCCCGGCCTTGGCTTCTTCGCGCACGCCGTTGAGCGCGATCTCGGAAGCGGTCACCTGCGATTGGGCCGATGCGACCTGCGCCTTGCCCGCCACTAACTGCCCCCATGCCGTAACCGTGTTGGCGCGGGCCTGGTCGCGGACCTGTTCGAGATTGAGGCGCTGCTGCGCCAGGTTTTCCTTGGACTGGCGGATCAGCGAATATTCGGAGCCGCCCTGGTACACCGGGACCGAAAGCTGCGCGATCGCGGAAGCGCCGAATGACCGGAACACCGTCATCGATTGTTCATAGGATTGCTGCACCGTGGCCTGCAGCGACACGGTGGGCAACAGCGCGCCTTCGTTCACCTTGACCTGGAGATAGTTGACATCGATGCCGAACATCGCGGCTGTCACGTTCGGATTTTCCACCAGGCTGAGCTCGACTGCGCCGGGCAGCCCTCCCGGCAAAAAACGATCCACCGGGGAGCCCGGCGCGAGCTGCTCCGGTTCGTTGCCGATGATGCGGCGGAAGTTTGCCCGCGTCGTCACCAGATTGGCTTCGGCGGTCAGCAGTTGCGTCTTGCCGGCGGCGAGTTGCGCTTCCGACTGCGCGACGTCGGT
>JBGQCE010000530.1:0-3066 GCA_041495185.1 Bradyrhizobium sp. | reverse complement strand
TTCTTTTGCGCGAACCGGTAGCCACTTCGCCTGAAAACGCTATAGACCTTTGCGGATGGCGGATTACGATCTTGCGATCATCGGCGGCGGTTTGAACGGCGTCAGCGTTGCGCGCGACGCCGCCGGACGTGGCCTGCGGGTGATCCTGCTGGAGCAGGGCGACCTCGGCGCGGCGGCGTCATCGGCGACACCGCGCCTGATCCATGGCGATCTGGCGGTACTGGAGCGGAGAGCCTTTCTGCGCGTCCGCGCGGCGCTGGCCGAGCGTGACATCTGGCTGCGGATCGCGCCGCATCTCGTGCGCCCGATGCGGTTCGTGATCCCTGCACACGCCGACGAGCGCCCGTCATGGCTGCTGCGGTCGGGATTGCTGCTCTACGACCGGCTCGCCTCCCGCACCCGTCTGCCGGCGTCAGTGACGGTCGACGTCACGCACCATCCGATCGGCAACGCGCTGAAGCGGCCGTTCGGCACGGCGTTTGAATATTCCGATTGCGTGGTCGACGATTCGCGGCTGGTGATCACAAACGCCGTCGATGCCGCGGAGCGGGGCGCTGTGATCCGCACCGGCGCGCGCTGCGTTCGCGCCGACCGGCTCGACATCTGGCGGCTGGTGACGATCGACCGCGGCCATCGCCAGGTGATCACGGCGAGGGCGCTGGCCAACGCCACCGGGGCCTGGAGCGCTTCCGTCGCGGAGACCGTATTGCGCATCCCGCCGCCGCGCGGCGGCGTGGCCCAGATGAGCCAGATTATCGTCAGACGCCTGTTCGATACCGACAACGTCTATGTCTTCCAGAACATTGACCGGCGGCTGATCTTCGCGAGCCCCTACGAGCGCGATTTCACGCTGATCGGTACCGTGGGGCACGCATTCAAGGGCGATCCCGCTATCGTGGCGATGGCGGCAAGCGATGTCGCGTATCTCTGTGACGCGGCCAACCGGTATTTTCGCGAACGGGTCGAACCGTCGGATATGATCGGGACCGTCTCCGGCGCGAACATGGTTATGGACCCCAAAAACAAGCGCGCCGCGCGCGACGGCTCGATGGCGTTCGATGCGAGGCGCGGCAAGGCGCCGCTGCTGACGATCTTCGGCGGCGATGTCACCACCTCGCGTTTGCGCGCGGAGCGTGCCGTCTCCAGGCTGACGCCGTTCTATCCGATGTCGCCGCGCTGGACCGCAAACACGCCCCTGCCGGGCGGCGATTTTGCGTGGGCGCGGTTCGACGCGGAACTTGACGCGGCGCGCGAGCGTTGGCGGTTCCTTACCGAGGGCGAGGCTCTACGCCTGGTCGCCGCCTACGGCTTGCGTCTTGAGGCCGTACTCGGCGACGCCAAGAGCCGCGCCGACCTCGGTCCGGCCTTCGGGCCGGAGCTGACGGGCGCGGAAGTGCGCTATCTCATGGCAAAAGAATGGGCGCGCTTTCCGGACGATATTCTGTGGCGGCGCTCGAAACTCGGCCTGACCATGCCTTCAGAGGATCGCGAGGCGCTGGCGGCGTTCATGGCGACGGCGATGTCCTGAATACGCAGTTCGCTAACCCACCACCGTGAGCACGCCCAATTGGGGGTTCACTTCCACCTCGGCGCCATTGGGAATAGCGGCGGTGATGTCTTCGTCAAACCCGGCAAGCATCGACACATCGCCCAGCGCAGCACCTTGCGCGAGAATGGGGTTGACGGAATTGAATACCAGCGCGAGCGGCACAATCCCTCGCGATTTCATCTCGTGCAGCATCCATGCCGTGGCGACACCGCCCTTGGCGGTATCAAGCACCAGTATTTTCCCGACATAGGACTGGCCGACCAGTTTGTGCGAAGGACGGCTGAAGACGCCGTTGATGCGGTCCAGGTCATAGCGAGCTGAAAAGCCGTCATTGGCGACCAGCGTGGGCCCGCGTACGGTACGTCCCATGGCATGTCGCGCGCGAAAAACCTTGCTGTTCATGTTCGTGCCAATTTTCCGCTGACTGCAGCATCCACACATGATTCCATCGACGCCAGCATTGGCCGGTAACCGTAGCCGCCCAGGATATTGACCAGCTTGGCGCTGTTGGTTGCCAGGCGCTTCCAGCCTTTGGCCTCCGAAATCTCTCGCGCATAGGATTGATAGAAACACATGCCGGATAATACGTTGCCGCCGGCGGCTTCAATTCGCGCCGTGTAGCCCATGCGGTCGGCGTCCGGCTTGACCTGCGGGCTGGTTACCGCGAGCAGCGGCACCGTAAACCGCCGGCCTTCGCAGAGCTCGGCCAAATCGGACAATTCAAAAAGGCTCAGCTGCGGCGCTGAGAAGACAACGACGTCCACCCCATCGTCGGTGTGATAGGACCTTTGCAATTCGTCGACGTCAGCCCTTGTCACGCGAAGGCTTGGCAAGCCGGGTGCCGCCACATCAGTTAGTTTGCCGGCTTCGGGCGTCAGGCCTGCCAGATGAAACAAGGCGATAGAGCCGAAGCTTGCCATCGAGGCGCCGAAATGTTTGAGCTGATCCGACTTCGGCGCCCCTTCGATACCCTCGATGACCGGCACGGCCCAGTAATTGCCCGCGATACGCCCGATCACTCCGCCAAGCGCACCCCATCCGTTGAGAGATGCCGGGGTGAAGTCCACTTGAATGCGCAAGGTGGCCCGGCGCATTTCAGGAAGGTGAAAGCCGTAGCGGGGCGTTCGCCCCGTGAGGCCGGCCGCCAGTGCAGAGGGCCCGCCCTCAAAATTGGATCGCGCGCCGCATATCGAGTTTGAATAGATGACGACGCCGGTGTCGCCGAAGGCGACGTGCTCGTTGCGTGTCGGAGCCTGAATGGTCTGATAATTGATGCACGTGTTGGTCATCGCGACACCCAGTCTTTCGAACGCGGAAATGGCCCGCCTTTCGAGATCGAGCATCGCTGAAGTCTGACCCAGCAAATCGGCATTGGCGAAATCGGTGCCGCGCGGATCGGTGATCGTTGGAATGCGCACGTGCCGCTGTCCGTTGGTGGTCGCGGCCAGGCCCTCCAGCCACCGCACGCCGGCTTCGCCAAGGCTTTCGGTATCCGCCATCAGGTGGGCTTGCGTCAC
>JBGQCE010000529.1:0-3079 GCA_041495185.1 Bradyrhizobium sp. | reverse complement strand
CGAAGCAGCGCATCGCCATCAGTCATCACCGCGACGAGGATTTCAAAGCCGATGGTTTGCGCGCTTATGCGAAATACCGCGACCTCGGGATTGCCGAGGCCAGCCAGGGTCTGGCGCGAGCGCATGTGATCCGCCTGATCGGGCCCTGCGATCCGGCGGAGGTATCAAAGCTGCACTTCCACGACGTCGAATTCCAGATGGTCTATGTCCTCAAGGGTTGGGTCAAAACCTACATGGAAGGGCAGGGCGAGACCCTGATGAAACAGGGCAGTAGCTGGACCCAGCCGCCCCGGATCAGGCACCTGATCATGGACTATTCGGACGACGTCGAACTCCTGGAAGTGATTCTGCCCGCGGAGTTCGAGACGGTCGAACTCACTTCGTGATCCGATCGCGTGTTGTCGCAGGCATGACGGGCCGCCGGACAGAGGCGGCCCGGCCATTGTGAACAGCGGCTATCGCGAAGACATCGACTGGCTGCGCGCCATCGCGGTTCTCGCGGTGGTCGCGTTCCACTATCTTGAGCCTCCCGCGAATTTCGGCGGCTTCGTCGGCGTCGATATCTTCTTCGTTATCTCCGGCTACCTGATTACCGGGATCATCCAATCGGAAGTGCAGGCCGGCACGTTTTCCTTTGCGCGCTTCTATGAGCGGCGGGTGCGTCGGCTATTGCCCGCGCTCTATGTGATGGTGGCGCTGACGGCCGTTCCCACGTTTCACTATCTGCTGCCCTCCGAACGGCTGGAATTTTTCCGCTCGGTCGTGGCCGTCGTGACCTTCACCTCGAATTTTTTCTTCTGGCTGCAATCCGGCTATTTCGATCATGCGGCGGAGGAAAAGCCGCTGTTGCATACCTGGTCGCTTGCGGTCGAAGAGCAGTTTTACCTCGCGCTGCCGCTGTTGCTGTGGGCGCTTCTGCGCTTTGCGCGCAGCGGCCGCGTCGCGCTGCCGATGGCGTTGGCGGCAATGGTGCTGGCGTCGTTCGTATCGAGCGTCTGGCTGATGCGCACGAACCACTCCGCCGCGGCCTTTTTTATGAGCCCGCCGCGGGCCTGGGAATTCCTGATCGGCGGGCTGGTCGCAACGCCCGGCCTTCCGGTGCTGCGCAGCGCGTGGACGCAACTGATCGCGCGGGCCATCGCGCTGGTGCTGATCGCGATCCCGATCATGTCGCTGCGCCCAGGGCCGGGATTTCCCGGCGTCAACGCGCTCATGCCCTGCATCGGCGCGGCGGTCTACATCTGGAGCGGCATCGGCGTGCCGACGCTGAAACGCAACCGGTATTCGCACCATCATGTCGTGAGATTCTTCGGGCAGATTTCTTATTCGCTGTATCTTTGGCACTGGCCGCTGTTCGCCTTCGCGCGATTTTCGAAAAGCGGCCTGGTGCTCGACGTTATCGACAAGGTCGCGCTGTTCGCGCTGACGGTTATGATCTCCTATCTGTCGTGGCGATTTGTCGAACAGCCGTTCCGCAGGGGTAAGCTTGTGCCGACGCGCCAAGCCGCGTTTCGCATCGCCGGCCTCGCCACAGTCGTGCTGCTGGCAGCTAGCGCCGGCGGAATTGCCGTGAGCCGGACGCCGTCGGACGCCGACCGCGCCGCACTGCAACTGGAATCCTACAACGCCTATGATTTTCAGCCGCTATATCGTTTCCGAAGTTGCTTTGCGCCCGTCAGCGACACGTTCGATGACGCCTGCGTCGCGCTCGCAACCGGCAAAACCAACGTGCTGTTGTGGGGCGATAGTCTTGCCGCGCATTATTTCCACGGTCTCAGCAAGGCCACCGGTCCGCAAGCTGTGAACGTCCTGCAGGCGACGCAGACAGCCTGCATGCCGACGTTCAACGCAGCGGCACAAGGCACTGCGTCATGCCGTAGCTTTGCCACGCAAATGGACGCCTTCTTGGGGGATCGCAAGCCCGATCTTGTCATCCTCTCGGCGGACTGGCTCGAATACGCCCGCCCGCCGCGGTTCGACGGCATGATCGCCGACCTCAAGCAAACCATCGCAAGGCTCAATGGGTCCGGCATTGCCGTGGTGCTGCTCGGCCCTCCCGTGCAGTTCAGGTCCAGATTGCCGTCGATGCTAATGCGCGCGCATCTGCGTCAGGTCAAAGCGCGTCCTGAGGACTTCGTGCTGCCGGATATTTTCGCGTTGGACCAGAAGATGAAGGCAGCGCTACCGGCGCAAGCGAAGTTTTCCTACATTTCCGTGGTCGATGCGGTCTGCCCAGTGCGGCAATGTCCGCTCACGGTCGACGGCGGCATTCCCTTGGCTTGGGATCACGCCCATCTCACCGCGGAGGGATCGGTCTATGTGATGAACAGGCTGGCGCCGATGCTGGGGCTTGGGAAGTAACGCCTCACGTCAACACGCCGACGATCGCGCCCATCAGGCAGGTCGTCAGCGTGCCCGAGACGATCGATTTCAATCCGAGCGAGTTGATCTCGTCGCGGCGCTCCGGCGCCATGGTGCCGAGGCCGCCGATCATGATGCCGAGGCTGCCGAAATTGGCAAAGCCGCACATCGCATAGAGCATGATCAGCCGTGAGCGGGGATCGAGCGCGTCCGGGCCAAGCTTCGACAAATCGACATAGGCGATCAGCTCGTTCAGCACGGTCTTGGTGCCCATCAGGCTGCCCGCAGTGATCGCCTGCGGCCACGGCAGGCCCAGCAGCCAGCATACCGGCGCCATGGCGTAGCCGAGCATCCGCTGCAACGAAACGGGTGCGCCGCCGACACCAGGTAACGATCCGAGGATCGCGTTGGCGAGATAGACCAGCGCCACCAGCACGATCAGCATCGCGACGATGTTGAGCAGGAGTTCGAGGCCCGCCACCGTGCCCTTGACGATCGCATCCATGGTAGAGGAGGCGTGCATGTCGGGATCTTTGAGGGCGCCGCCGGTCCTGATGTCGCTGGTCTCCGGCACCATGATCAGGCTGATCAGGATCGCCGCGGGCGCGCCGAGCACCGAGGCAATGACAAAATGCGCGGCGGCATCGGGAATCAGCGGCGCCAAGAGCGTGGCGTAGAGCACCAGCACGGTGCCGGCGATCCCGGCCATGCCGCCGGT
>JBGQCE010000528.1:0-3085 GCA_041495185.1 Bradyrhizobium sp. | reverse complement strand
GTTCTCAACGCCCATACGGCATTGCCTCATCTTATCGTTCTGGCGATCGGCGGCCTGCTCGCCGCTCTGATCGGCTCGCTGCTGCTGCTGCCGGTGTTGCGCACACGTGGACATTACGCCGCCGTCGTCACGATCGCCTTTGCGCTGCTGTTCAAGACCTTTCTCGAGGTCAACGACGTTCTCGGCGGGCCACAGGGCTTGCAGGTGCCGGGCATGAAAATTCTCGGCTGGACGTTCAACGATAATGTGTCGATCGGAAAGATCGCGCTGTCATTCTACATGAACTATTTTATCGTCAGCCTGTTGCTGCTGATTGGTGCGTTCATCGTCGTGCGGCGGCTCGAACGATCCTGGATTGGGCTCAACCTCGATGCGCTGCGGCTCGACGAGACCGCCGCGAGCTGTTTCGGCCTCGATATCGTGCGCTGGAAGATCACGGCGTTTCTGATTGGCAATTTTCTCATCGGCATTGCCGGTGCGCTGTTCGGCATGGTCGGAAGTTTTGTTGCGCCGAACAACTATACCTTCGCCGACTCGCTCATCCTGGTCTCAATCCTCCTGCTCGGGGGCATTGGAAATCCTTGGGGGCTCATCGTCGCGACCTTGATTGTCGTGATTGTTCCCGAAAAACTGCAGACGATCCAGGAATATCGCTTTTTGCTCTATGCGCTCTTGGTGATCGGCGTGTTGCTGTTCCGGCCGCAAGGACTACTACCGCGTCCGGTGCGCCGCTATTTTCCGGGATGGCGGCCATGACGAGGCTCCTGGAAGCGCATGGCCTGTCCAAGCGGTTCGGTGGCGTGCTCGCGCTCGACAGTCTCGATCTCAGCGTTGCGCCGAACGAAATCGTCGGCCTCATCGGCCCGAACGGTTCGGGCAAGACGACGTTTTTCAACGTGATCACGGGTATTTACGGTGCGGATGCCGGACGCGTGACCTTTGATGGCGTTGACATCACGAATGCGAGCTCGCGTGCGGTCTATCACGCCGGAATGTCGCGAACCTTTCAGCGTTCGCGCCTGTCGTTGCCGTTGTCGATCTTCGACAACATTATGATCGGCAACCACAAGCGCCTCAATCAGGGACTTTGGTTCAATCTGGTCAGGCGCGGCGAGTTCAAGCTTGAATTTGAGGCGAGCTATCTAGCTGCGCGCGCGCTGGTCGAGGTGTTCGAACCGGCGCTTGCTGGCCGCATATTGGAGCCGGTCGCCGGCCTACCGATGATCGATCGCCGCCGCATCGAGATTTGCCGCGCGCTGATCAGCGAGCCAAAATTGCTGCTGCTCGATGAGCCGTCCGCCGGCATGACGCACGACGAGACGGCGGAACTGATGAATGACATTCTCCTCGTACGCGAGCGCAACAAAAAATTAACGATTATCATCGTCGAGCATGAAATGGGAGTGATCGAGCGCATCACCGATCGTTGCGTCGTGCTCAATTTCGGCCGCAAGATTGCCGAAGGTCGGTATCGTGAGGTCGCTGCCGATGCGCAGGTGCAGGAAGCCTATCTCGGGGTGGCATGATGTCCGATATGCTTGAGATCGACGACGTCTACACCGCCTATGACAAGGCTGATGTGCTACAAGGCGTCTCGCTCGCAGTGAAATCCGGCAGCATTACCTGCCTTCTCGGCTCCAACGGTTCCGGCAAAACGACCCTTGTCCGCTCGATTCTGGGACTTACGCCGGCGCGCGCCGGACGCATCATTTTCGACGGCACCGACATTACGCGAATTCCCACGCACAAGATCATAGCGGCCGGCATCGCCTGCATCCCCGAGGGGCGCAAGGTGTTTCCCAAGCTTACGGTTGAGGAAAATCTACGTGTTGGCGCCTATCAGGAGACTTCGGAAAAGATCACGCAGGCGCGCATGGCCGATATCTTTCGCATTTATCCGCGTCTTGCGGAGCGACGGACGCAGCTGGCGGGCACCATGTCGGGCGGCGAGCAGGCGATGGTGTCGATTGGGCGCGGGCTGATGCGCGCGCCAAAGCTTCTGTTGATCGACGAGCCGTCGCTTGGGCTCTCACCCCGGCTGGTGAAGGAGAACTTCGATATCATCCGCCAGATCAACGAGCGCGGCATCACCGTACTCTTGGTCGAGCAAAACGTGCACCAGACACTCGCCATCTCATATTATGGTTTTGTACTGTCAAAAGGTCGCGTGGCGACTAGTGGAGCACCTTCGGAACTTGCGGTTCGCAAGGAGGTGCGCGATGCTTATTTCGCGTAAATGACGATGCATTTTTCGATCGAATCGGCACAAGAATTAATTCGCTTCAATACCGTCAATCCGCCGGGCTCCGAGCGTCCCTGTGCGGAGCGAGTGTTCTTCAGGAACAGGAAAAGGCGAATGGCCTCGAGCGTAGAAATCGTCGTTTCCGGAAGGCAGCGGTCCAGATCGTCGATCGGGACCATGAGAGTCACGCCCAATTCCTCGAGAGTATTCTCGAAAGAATCCCGGAGGGCCTGGATTTCCTTGGGCGGGGACGTCTCAGCCTTCGGATTCAGGAGGCCGGCGGCGGCTTCCTCCGCCGCACCTGCCTTGGCTGCTGCGTCGCCGAGCAGCTTCGGTTTTTTCCACCGCCATATGATTGGTTTCGTATCGCGCGCGATGCTCGTTATCAATGACCGAGATCTCCATTCCAAACTAGCTAGGATTGAGAAGAAATCTATCCAGTCTCCGACTGGCCCTCATCAGTCAGCGGCCCTCGCCTAGGTTGGGTAATGACACCGGGAATCGTGAACAGTCGAGCGAACTCGCCGGCCTTGCCGGCGGAATTGCTGTCCAGTTTCTTTTACCAGCTGATGGTATCTTTGACGGAGAAGACCGGATCGGTGTGGCCATGAAACGGGATCATCTTGTGGTTTGGCGCTTTCCGCCTGGCGAAGTTTGCGAGCGAGCGGGTGAGGCGGTCGATCTTGTAGATGATTATAAGGTCGATCCTGCCAGTCTCGATATCGGTTAGCAGCTTCTTCTGCGCAGGGCGATCGAGATTGCCGCCAAATAGGCATGGTCGTCGTAATGCTGGGGGAGGGCTTGCTACCCCTGCAAGGCCGGGGCTCCCTATGTCACCTACTC
>JBGQCE010000527.1:0-3094 GCA_041495185.1 Bradyrhizobium sp. | reverse complement strand
GAAACGCCTGATGTCGGCTCGTCGAGCAGCAGCAATTTTGGCCGGCGGACCAGCGCCATGGCGATGTCGACCAGTTTGCGCACACCGCCCGCAAGTTCCGAGATCGGACGGTCGGCCATTTCAGTGAGGCCGAACCGCTCCAGCAGTTCGAGTGCCTTGTCGCGGCGGCCCTGCGCCTCCGCCGGCGAGTGAAAGGAGAAGGCCTGCGTGCGTGTGCCGGAGAGCGCCACGGCCAGATTTTCTGCCGCTGTGAGTTCAATGAATAATTGTGGAATCTGAAACGACCTGGATATGCCGAGCTGGGCAACCTGTCTTGGCGAGCGGCGTCCGATATCCAGCCCGTCGAGGGTGATCGAGCCGGCGTCGGGCTTGAGATAGCCGGTGACCATGTTGACGAAGGTTGTTTTGCCCGCGCCGTTGGCGCCGATCAGGCTGACCTTGTGGCCGGCCACGATGTCGAGGCTCAGTGCGTCGGCGGCGACCACCGCGCCAAAGCGCTTTTCGAGCCCGTGCACGGAAAGGACCGGCGTCACTGCGCTGCCTCGTTTTGGGCCGCGATGGGGGCCTCAGCCGCAGGTTCGATCCTCTTGCGCCTTTCCCTGATCCAGAGCGAGCCGATGCCGCTCGGCAGAAACAGAATGACGCCCAACAGGAAAACGCCAAGCACGAGTTGCCAGGTGTTGGGAAGGTAAAGGTTCGAGAATGAGCGAACCAGTTCAAGCGCCATCGAGGCTACGAACACGGCCGCGACGCTTTGATACCCTGCGAGCACCGCGACGAAGACAAATTCGCCCGAGGTAGTCCAGTAGGCGAATTGCGGATCGATGTGCCGTTGTGCCATCAGCGCGAACGCGCCGCTGGCTCCGGCGAAAACTGCCGCGATGACGAAGTTGATGGTGATGACCCGGTTGGCCGAAATCCCCAGATACTCGACGCGCAGATTGTTTTCACGAACCGCGAGGCTGATCAGGCCGAGTTCGGACCGGAACAGGATGGTTGCTGCGATACCGGCAAGCCCGGTGGTGACCACCGAGACCGCATACAGCATGAAATCGGCCTCGCGGGGGTCGGTGAAGATCATGCCGAACAGGCTAGGCCGCCCAACATTGAAACCGTCGGAACCGCCAAGCGCAGTCGATTTGACCAGCGCGCCGTAAAACACCATCGACAGCGCGAGCGTCAGCATGCCGAAGAAGATACCGCTGTAGCGGGCGATCAGCGGACCGATCGCAAGGCCGAGCAGGCCGCCGCAGACGGCGCCGATGAGCATTTGCGCCACCGCATCGGTGATACCCCAGGCGTTGGCGATCAGGGCTACGCCATAACCGCCCGCTGCAAAGAACAGGCCCTGGCCGAACGACACATTGCCGGTGCGCGCCAGCACGACGATGCCAAGTGCGATCAGGGCATTGGAGGCGGCGACGGTCGCAAGCGACAGCGTCCATGTCGGAAGCACGCGGCCGAACAGCGTCGCGGCTGCCACCAGCGCGATCATGACGACGGGATGGAGACCTTGCTTCATCAGATTCGCCTTGCCGTCTCGCGCTTGAACAGACCTTCGGGGCGAAACATCAGCACCCCCGCCATGATCAGATAGATCATGAACAGCTCGGCCTGTGGCATCAGGTGCACCGAAGCTGCGCGGGCGAGCCCGACGAGAATCGCGCCGACCGCGGCGCCCTCGACGCTGCCCAGGCCACCGATCACCACGATGGCGAAACTCAAAATGATGACATCCGAGCTGAGACCCGGCTGCATCGATATCTTGGGCGCGGTCAACGCGCCGGCCGTGGCTGCAAGCAACACGCCGAAGGCAAAGGCGACCGCGTAGACCCGGTTCACCCTTACACCCATGCTGACGCTCATTTCCTCGTTGTGGATCACGGCCAGCACGATCTTGCCCGTAATGGTGCGATTGAGTCCGAACCAGACCAGATAGCCGATGGCGGCGGAAATCGGTATCAGCACCAGATCGTAGCCGACGTAATAGAGACCGGCGAACTCAAACGTCCCGAACAACTCGTAAGGTTGCGTCGCGTAGATCGGGTTCACGCCCCAGATCAGCTTGGTGGCGTCCTCCAGAATGAGAAACACCGCATAGGTCACCAGCAGCAACACCACTTCGTCGCGGCCATAGAACATTTTCAAAAGGCCGCGCTCGAGCAGGAGTCCGACTGCGGAAGCGATCAAGGCAACCGAAACCAGCATCGCGACAAAACCGACGCTGGGCGGAAGGCCGTGCGCGGCGACCAGGGTCACCGCGGTCGCCGCGATGTAGGCGCCGAGCGCGTAGAAGCTGCCATGGGCGATGTTGAGAATCTTCAATACGCCGAATACCAGCGTCAGCCCCAATGCAACGATGAAAAGCCAGGAAGCCTGAATCAGCCCGTCGAGAACAATCGTCAGAAAGAAGTTCATGGCGCTGTGTTTATGCCGATCGTTGCGGGTAAAGGTGGAATTCAGGGCGCCGTTCGAAAGCGTGACCACGCCGATTGCGTGTCGCAAGCCGGGCAGGGAGCAGCGGCGCAAGCATCGTTGCCGCGCCGCTGCAATCTTGCTTCAGATGCCAGTGCCGGTCAGTTGCACTTGGCGCCTTGCATGCCGCCCTTGATCCAGTCAAGCGCCTTCACTCCCGGAGGCGGATTGACGCATTCGGCGGCGAAGTACTGGATGTCGACCAGATCGACCCGCTTCAGGTCGGGATTATACTTGGTGCGGCTGAACGCGATCGACTGGATCGCCTGATGACCGTCGGCAAGCTTCATCTGAATGAGGCCGCCGGGCGATTGCCATTCCAGCCCGGTCATGGCCGCCACCAGCTCATCGGTCGAAGGCTTCTTGCCGCCATTCTTGTCCATCGCCTTCTCGACAGCGGCCTTCAGCCCGAGTATCGCCTGCGACATGCGATAGGCGGCCTGAACCGGATAAATGCCGTTGGCCGCCTCGTATCCCCTGAAGAACCAGTCGTTGATCGGCGATTTCTGCGACATCAGGCCGTAGGCGCCGCGTGCGCCGATGATGGTGCCGTCGGGCATCTTGTCGCCGAGCGGCGGCAGCACGTGATCGGCGGCGCTGAATACCAGCTGGCTCTTCT
>JBGQCE010000526.1:0-3135 GCA_041495185.1 Bradyrhizobium sp. | reverse complement strand
GACCCGTTGGCTCGCAATGACGGAATAAGAAAGCATCAGAGGTAATCTTGAGGCAACAAAAATTCGGCTCAAGCGGTCCGCAAGTGTCCGTGATCGGGCAGGGCACCTGGTATATCGACCGCGGGGACCGCCGAAGCGCGATCGCAGCCTTGCGCCGCGGCGTCGATCTCGGCATGACCCACATCGACACCGCCGAGATGTATGGCGATGCCGAGCCGGTGATCGCGGACGCAATCGCCGGAAGACGCGACGAGGTTTTTCTGGTCTCGAAAGTGTTGCCGGGCAATGCATCGCGGCGCGGCATCATCACCGCGTGCGAACGATCGTTGAAGCGCCTCAACACCGACCGGCTCGATTGCTATCTCCTGCATTGGCGCGGATCCTATCCTTTTGCCGAAACCGTCGCTGCGTTCGAAGAACTGGTCAGCGCCGGAAAAATCCGCAGCTGGGGCGTCAGCAATTTCGATACCGGCGATCTCGATGAAATGCTGCGAGTTGCCGGCAGCGGCAAGATCGCCTGCAACCAGGTGCTTTATCACTTGAGGGAACGCGCGATCGAACACGCGGTTATTCCGTGGTGCGCGCAGCATGGCGTCGCGGTGGTCGCCTATTCGCCGTTCGGTCATGATGATTTCCCGCAATCCGACAGCAAGGCGGGTAAGGTGCTGCAGGCAATCGCCGAAGCGCATGGCGCTTCACCGCGCCAGATCGCCTTGGGTTTTCTGACGCGCGATCCTTCCTTGTTTGCGATTCCGAAAGCCTCAAGCGAGGTGCACGCCGCCGATAACGCCGCGGCTGGCAAGCTTGTGCTCGGCAGTGATGAAATCGCTACCCTCGACAGGGCCTTTCCGCGCGGACCCAGGCCGCGAAGCCTGCCGATGCTTTGAGGTGGCCCTCGCAGTGCGGCATCGGTCCCCGCGGGTATCCATCCACGAGCCGGTTCTGCCCGCCAAGCTTGCTAAAACCCATCCATCGGAGTAGCTTTCGTTTGCAACCTAAGGTTTTATGATGTAGCGTGATTCACGTTTAGATTTTTTAAATGCGCTGACGGTATTGCTTGGGGGATTTTGCGATGGGCGTCGTTTCAGAGCTTTATCAGGTCGATTCAATGGATCCAGGTGAGACGTTCACCTTGTTCATTCACGGTTATGGCGAAAATGATTATGCGAACTATGCGATCATCCCGACGCAGCACTCCAATGAACCTTCCGGCGCCTACAGTGTATTGGGCGCGCAACTGACGATGGGGCCGACAACCCGTCATGTGGATGGAACGGTCGCGCACACCATCGCCTTCCAAAATATAACGGTCGGGCCCCAAGCCTATATTTCGGTGCGAGTACTCGAATTCAAACAAGGCTTCTAGGGTGCGCCATGGTTGACGTTTACATCCTCCACGACGACGACGGCGTCATCAAGGGCGTAGGCCACGTCCTTCCTGCCGGGGTGGGTAGAGTAAAGGCTGTCGCGACGACCGGGCGCCATCTCGTCAATGTATCGATGGACGAAGCGGAATTGCCGCGACTTAAACATCTCCACATCACGCATCAAATTAATCGAAAGACAGGTCTTCTTGTTACGAAGGCGCCCAAGTAATCAACAATAGCTAAGTGTCCTCGCGGTGGGGTTGGGTACGCCGATCGCGGTTGGCCCGCACGGTGTCTCCGTGACCGGCTTAAAAATGTGACCGCCTAACAAAACGACTGGCTTAATAAAATATCGCAGCGCACTCTTCATGCGCGCAATCGCATATCGGCCCCCTGTTTTCGGAACTTGTTCATCTTCCGTAATTATCGTTGTTTGCGGCCGCACCCCATCCGATTCAACTTCGCCCGAGTTCCACCGTGACCCCGCCACCCGCCGCAGCCGCCAGGCTGGACAGCGCTCCATTGCCTTTACCGGAGAAGAAGTCGGCCGCTCGTGCCGCGCCCGCGCGCGCCGACCGGCCGTTTCGCGGCATCGCGCTGATCCTTGCGTCGACCGTGTTTCTCGGGGCTTCCGATGTCACCGCGAAATATCTCTCGGCGACGCTGCCTTCGATCGAGATCGCCTGGATCAGGTTTCTGGTATTCGCGCTGATCATGTCTCCGGCGATGCTGCCGGGTTCGCCGTTGTACGCCCTGCGAACCCGCCGGCCCGGTCTGCAGGTGATGCGCGGCGTTGCGCTATTGGCATCTTCGCTATTTTTCATTTCTGGCTTGCGGTTTCTCCCGATTGCGGAAGCCTCCGCCACCGGCTTCGTCTCGCCGCTGTTCGTCACCGCGCTGTCGATCGTCTTTCTCGGTGAACGCGTCGGTGTGCGCCGCTGGCTTGCGACCGCGGTCGGGTTGATCGGCGTGCTGATCATCCTGCGGCCGGGCACCGCAGCGTTTCATCCCGCGGCGTTTTTCCCGATCGTCTCGGCGCTGGCCTGGGCCTGCACCTTGATCATGACCCGCATGATGAGCGGCAGGGAACTCGCCATTACCACCATGACCTATTCGTCGATCGCGGGCGTTTGCATTCTGTCCGTGCTGGTCCCGTTCGTCTGGGTCGCACCGAGCTGGCACGATGTTCTGTTCGGGATTTTCATCGGCGTGGCGTCGACCGCGGGGCAGTGGATCGTCGTGCTCGCATTTCGTTATGCCGACGCCTCCGTGCTGGCCCCGTTTTCGTATACCCAGCTCTTGTGGGTCAGCATTCTCGGCTTCGTGATTTTCGGTGAAGTGCCTGACATCTGGACCGTGACCGGCGCGGTGTTCATCGTCGCCAGCGGCCTCTACACCGCGCACCGCGAGCGTGTCAGGCGGTCGCAGCTTTTGGTGCTGCCGGGCGAGCCGTCTCCCAACGCCTGATCTGCGCTGGCTGAAGGCCTCGCATTGCTGTTAGATGAGACAATAACAGGATGCGGGGGAGGAACACCGATTGCGCGCTGCCATTTTCAGGAACGGCGAGATCATCGTCGATACCTTGCCCGAGCCCAAACCATCAGCAGGGCAGGTACTGGTCCGGACGCTTGCCTGCGGTATTTGCGGCTCGGACCTGCATGCGCACAAACATGCCCACCGCATGGTCGAACTATCCAGGCATTTCCCCGGCCGCAAACCGATGGACCTCGCCCGCGATGTCGTATTCGGCCACGAATTCTGCTGCGAG
>JBGQCE010000525.1:0-3152 GCA_041495185.1 Bradyrhizobium sp. | reverse complement strand
GCTCGGCCATCTGCGGTCGCGCGAAGCCATCCTGCAGGATCTTCACGATCTACCCCCGGCTGCGGTCGCTACCCGTGACGAGGTCCTGCATCTGATCGAACGGCATCGACTATTCGGACTTGGCATCGGCTATGTCGATGTCCATCTGCTCGCGGCCGCACGTCTGATGGGCCATACGGCGGTGTGGACCTACGACAGGCGCCTGCGCGCGGCCGCCGAAAAACTTGAGCTGGCGCATGACCCGCGGCCGTAGGACGGCTAGGACAAGTCAGGGCGCCAGTGAATAAACTCAGCGCGATCAAACAACCAACCGAGGAAACGACCATGAGTGCAGAAGCCCGACTGAAACAGCTCGGCATCACGCTACCCGCCGTGCCGGCGCCGGTGGCGAACTACCTGCCGTATCGCGTCGCCGGCAATCTCCTGTTCCTGGCCGGGCAGGGGCCGCGTGGCGCCGATGGCGCCATGCTCACCGGCAAGGTCGGCGCCGAGGTTTCGGTGGACGAGGCCTACAAACGCGCGCGCATCATCGGGTTGCAGCTGCTTTCGGCGACGCGCATGGCGCTCGGCTCGCTCGACCGCGTCGATACCGTGCTCAAAATGCTCTGCATGGTGAACGCCGTGCCCGACTTCAAGGATCATCCCAAGGTCGCCAACGGCATGTCGGACCTGTTCGTCGAGGTGTTCGGCGAGAACGGCAAGCACGCCCGCTCGGCGGTCGGCATGGGCTCGCTGCCCAATCAGATTTCGGTCGAGATCGAGGGCATCTTCTCGATCAAGCCCTGAAATCCTTGCTCGATCGGGCGGGCGGCGGCTGGCGTTGATTGCAGGGGAATCGGGTGAAGGAATCATGCGGCGATGAGGCTTGCGAGATAGTCGTCGTCCCATGCGGCAGTTTTGCGCTTGAGACGGATTGAGTCCTTGCCCGGGGCTTTTCGGATGAGGTTATGGGCGATGTGCTTGAGGGTGGTGAAGTTGGCGGGAGCGTGCTGGCTGCGGATGCGGCATTCGTCGTCGCGGAAGGTCATGTCCATCACCCAGTGCAGGCTGTTCTCCACCGCCCAGTGGCTGCGGATCACGGGTCCGAGTTGGCTCGCCAGCCAGACCAGGGAGGTGATGTAGAAGCGCGTTTCCCGCTCGGTTTTATCGGCGATTTCACGCGTGCTCTCGACCATGACGACCGCTTGCAATCCTGGCCAGTCGTGGCGCTTCTGCAGCCAAGCCACATCGTGGATCACGGTATAGGTTCGGGTTTCGATGCGGCCGTGATCGCCATCGACCGTTTCATGGCGGCTGATCTTGGCGTCCTTGAAGCTGCTGGCCTTCTGCTCGGCTGCAAACACCTCGACATCTTCGCGCAGCGTGCCCTGATTGCCTTTGAGCGCAAGCACGTAATCGGCCTTCTTGGCGAGGATGTCCGCGGCGATGTCACGTTGACAGCCGATTGCGTCGATGGTCACGATCGCGCCCTCGATCGCCAACATGTCGAGGAGTTTCGGGATCGCGACGATTTCGTTCGACTTCTCCGCCACTTTGACCTGCCCGAGCACGAGCCGCTGGCGCACCGCGAAGGCCGAAACCATGTGGATCGGCGCTTTCGCGCCCTTCTTCTGGTACGACCGTCGCAGCGTCTTGCCGTCGATGGCGATCACATCCGCCGGCGTGCCGGTCAGCGCCGCGACCCAGGAGACGAAGCAGCGCTGGAATGCTTCGGCATCCAGCGTGGCGAATAGATCGCCGAGGTGATCATGCGAGGGCGTCCCATCGCGAAACGGCCGAAACCGCCGCAGAAGGTAAAGCTTCGTCTCGCCGAAGCGCGCGATATCGACGAAGGTCTCCGCCCCGGCCAACACCGCGAGCAGACACAACAGCAGCACCTCGGCGAGCGGATAAATCACCTTGCCGGGCTGGCGAACGTCCGGCAAATCCTTGAAATGGTCCAGAAAAACAACGGCTTCGCTGATCGCCCCAAATTCCAACCCCGCCCGCTCCATCGCAGCCCCCCGCATCGAATCAGAGGACCACGACAGATTCAGCACTTCATCCCTTTGTCACGTCCTTCTTCACCCGATTGCCCTGGCGTTGATTGCTCTATCTATTGCTCGCGAAGTGGCGCACAGTGGCGCATGGACAATACATTGAACAATACATTGAACTATGCGATCGGCGCCGTCGTCCTTGCTGGCGTGTTCGCCGTCGTCCTGGCCATCATGATCTGGTGAGCTTCGAAACGGGCGCGGGGCTGACTGGGCTGGCGGCTGCGATCTGACCCAGTATGTCCGTGTCGCTTCGGCGCCGCCGCGACCGCGCGGCCGCATTTGCTTGCGCATGATCTTTGCCGAAAACCGGTATCCTCCCGGATCAAGTCCGGGGCAGGCTTTTCGGGATCATGCGCTGCGCGCAATATCAGCCCGCCGCGGCCTTTTTCGGCTTGGTGCGAAACAGCTGGAAGCCTTCCTTGGTGATGGCCTGCTCGATCAGGTTCCGGTCGAGATTGTGCGGCGGGTCTTTGTCCGCCCGCACCACGCCGACCGCGTGCCACGGGCCGAACTTGGACGGCAGCTGCTGGCCGCCGGGATCGGCGGCGAACGCGCGCAATTCGCTGCGGGCTTCCGACTTGAAGATGAAAAAGCGCATGGCGTTCCGTTCTTTCGTTGCCGACCGGTCTGCACGTCGGACACGGCGCACGAGCGTCGTGGCTAAATTCCAGGCTCGTCGACGATGGGAGAAGATCTGAAACGGTGCGCCCGCGAATGGCGAGGCGAAGCGGCCCAGCTGTCCGGCCAACAATCGATGTTTATTAAATAGGCGCAAAACGCTGCTTTTGCAAGGCAAACGGGCATGGGAAGACGCCTCGGCAAGTGCGCCTCGCTGCGATATGTTGAGCATTACCCATGAATCGTCCGGTCGCCACGCCATCGTCCGCGCCGCTCGCCGTCTCGCAGGCGGCGGACGCGCGCATCGTTCGCATCGAGACCATCCCGCTCAAGGTCAAGCTCGATCGCGCCGCCGTTGGATCGAACCTGAAGTTCACCCACCGCTGCGCCATCGTCACGCGGGTGCACACCGACGCCGGCATCGTCGGCGAATGCTTCAACGGCGGCGACGATGACTTGCAGGCGGCCATCGTCCGCGTCATTGCCGATGAAATG
>JBGQCE010000524.1:0-3167 GCA_041495185.1 Bradyrhizobium sp. | reverse complement strand
CGGTGTTCTCGCTGATCGTGCCGTTCTGGGTGGTGTGGGCGTTCGCCGGCTGGAAAGGCATGAAGGACGTCTGGCCGGCCATTCTTGTCACCGGTGTATCGTTCGCAATTCCGCAATTCGTGATCTCGAACTTCATCAATCCCTGGATCGTCGATATCGGCGCGGCGCTGATCTCGATGGGTTGTCTCATCCTGTTCCTGAGAGTCTGGCAGCCGAAGGTGCTCTGGTTGTCGCCGGCGCTCCGCGGCAACGATGAGTCGGCGTCCACGATGGCGCCGGCGAAGCTGATGGACAAGGCGCCGCTGAGCCAGGCGCAGCTTTGGGGCGCGCTGCTGCCATGGATCATCGTCTGCGTCGTGATGCTGGTCTGGGGCAGCGGCTGGTTCAAGACCTGGGCGAACTCGATCTTTACCTGGAACTACCCCGTTCCTGACCTGCACAACATGATCAACAAGGTGCCGCCGGTGGCGGCGAAGCCGACGCCGGAAGGTGCCGTATTCGGCTTCACATACCTGTCGTTTACCGGCACGGGCATGCTGATCGCGGCGATCATCTCCAGCTTTCTGATGGGCTTCTCGCCAGCCAAGATGATTGCTGAGTATGGCCGCACCATCAGGCTGTGCGCGATTTCGTTGATCACGATTTCGGCGATGCTGGCGATCGGCACGCTGACCCGCCTGTCGGGCGTCGATGCGACACTGGGCCTCGCGTTCGCGGCGACTGGCGTGCTTTATCCCTTCTTCGGCACACTGCTCGGCTGGTTGGGGGTTGCGCTGACCGGATCGGATACGGCGTCGAACATTCTGTTCGGCAATCTGCAGAAGATCACCTCGGAGCAACTGGGCCTATCGTCGGTCCTGATGGGCGCCGCCAACTCCTCCGGCGGCGTGATGGGCAAGATGATCGACGCACAGTCCATTGTCGTCGCTTCCACCGCGACCAACTGTTATGGACACGAAGGCACGATTTTACGCTTCGTGTTCAAGCATTCGATCGCACTGGCCTGTCTTGTCGGCGTTCTCGTGATGCTGCAGGCCTATGTCTATCCGTTTACGTTGATGGTCTTGAAATAAGACGCCGCTTGACGACACCGACGAAAATCCCCGCGGTCCCTGGCCCGCGGGGATTTGTTTATTGGTGCACTTTTTGGGCAACGGCCGCTCTGGCCAATGTCGCACGAATTCATTAGAACGGCGCGCTTCCCCTCGAGACCCGAATATTTTCAGAGAGGCCAGATGCTCAACGCGAGGACATCCTTGAGGAAAACTGTATTGGCATCGATCCTGATTGCGGCTGCGCTGGGCGCGGCGCCGGCTCGCGCCGACGGCAGCTTTCCGTTCGGGCTGGAGATGACGCTGGATGTGGCGCGTCAGCCCGGATCGAAGCGGCTGCCGACGCTGGAGATCGGCGATAACGGCGAGGCGGTACTCGAACTGTGGTGCAAGGGCGGCAAGGGCCAGTTTTCGGTGGCGGGCAATACCGTGATCTTCGTCGCCGGACCGCTCGAGGATCGCGCCTGTCCACCGGCGCGGGCGCAGGCTGACGATGACCTGGTGGCGGCACTGAGCGAAGCCGCGACCTGGCAGCGGCAGGGCGATTTCGTGTCATTCATCGGAACCAAACCGCTGCGGTTCCGGCTCAATACCAACTGACGCGCTAGCGCTCGCGCAAGATCATGTCGGCGCCGGCGCCGATCGACTGAAACCGGCTATTTCCAGGCCGACTTATCCGTATCCCAGCGCTGACCCTTGAATTGCTTTGCCAGCGCGTCGACCGAGCCGTTGTCGTCCTTCTGGTCGCCTTCCTCGTCGCCGCTGGATTCGTCGGTCAGATTGAGTTTTGCGCCCGCAGCTTCGTCCGCCGTCGAAATGACGGGATTGCCGATCCACAGCATCAGCCGGTCGGACCCGCCGGGTTTGTCCGGCGCCACCAGGGCTGTGACCTCGACGGTCTCGGTGAGGTCGAGCGCGGGGAATAGCTGGCTCGGCCGCTTGAAGGTCAATTTCAGCTTGCCGGTGGTGGCATTCCATGCCGACGACGACGATTTCGCGGCAAGCGTTTTTGTCAGCACGTTGGCAATCGCCGCCGCGAGCCTGTCCTTGTTCAGTTTATCGCCGTCGCGCCAGTCGGCGGCCGAAAAACGGATCGAGCGCTCCATTTCCACGACGCCGCTGGTCCAGCCGGCGGCGACCACGCCGGGCAGCGACTTGAACTTCGCAATCAGTGCGGCGGCGCGATCCGGATCGGCCGACATGTTGATCGTCTGCTGGCCGGCGCGCAGCGCATCGCAGGAGACGGTGAGGCTACCCAGCAAAACCTCGACGTCCTGTCCCTTCAACCCCTTAAGGAAATCCAGCGCCGCATCGAGCTTCACCCTCACGCCAATCGATTCCGGAGAAACTTCGGTAAAATCCTTTGGCGCGGCCGTGATGCCGTCATCGGTGGTCTGGTTGTCCAGAAATTCCTTTTCACTGAGATCGGAATTGTCGGTGGAGGTCACCTCCGTCACGGTCTGGCCGACGCTGATCTGGCCCTTGAATTCGAAGGTGTCGCCGGTCGGCTTGCGCACCAGTTTCACCGTAACCGGCAATTTGTCGCCGATGCTCTGTGTGGTGCCGGTCAGGGTCTGGCCGCTGACCGCAAGGTTGGCGACGAAACGATCCTTGCGATCGGAGCCCTTCTCGGCCGGGTAGCAGACATCGAGCACCGCCGAGGTGACCGACTTGCCCTGGCGGGTTTCCTTGAGGACGACGTCGGCATTGCCAGCCATCAACCCGTCGATGGACGTGAAATACCTGACTTCGTTGGCGTTCGGCGCGGCCTTCGTCGAGAGCTTGATTTGCGCGAAGGCGAGATCCGGCGACGCCGTCATCAGACCGATCAGGCAGACCAGTAGCGCGCGCATATCAGATTCCTCGAACGGCAGAATCGGGCGCTACCGTAGAGCTTTTTCGCCAAAAAAGAAGGCCGCCCGGGGGGCGGCCTTCGTTCGATGATGCCTGGAAGAGGACGGCGTTAGAAGCCCATTCCGCCCATTCCACCCATGCCGCCGCCGCCGCCGGGCATCGGCGGCGCCGGCTCCTTTGGCAGTTCGGCGACCATGGCCTCGGTCGTCACCAGAAGGGCGGCAACGGAGGCTGCGTCCTGCAGCGCGGTGCGCACCACCT
>JBGQCE010000523.1:0-3193 GCA_041495185.1 Bradyrhizobium sp. | reverse complement strand
GGCCCAAGGTAGGGCGGAACCGGGCGCGGGAAGCGGCGATTTACCCCCTCGTTGGTGCTTTGCCGCCTGCGGGGCCTATGATAGAGAGCGCGCGGACCCGTTATGCGATTTCGGCAAGGCGAGCGCCGGTTGCCGCAGGAGCATCCTGACCTGCGGTATTCGCGCCATGAGACGATAATTGGCGCGCTTCCCCACGCGAAACGGGTCGAAACGCTCCATCGGGATTTGAGAGAGGCTGGCACTATGCTCGATCGGCGCAGCGGTTACGAATATGAGGATCTGCTGGCGTGCGGCCGCGGCGAGATGTTTGGCCCGGGCAACGCGCAATTGCCGCTGCCCCCGATGCTGATGTTCGACCGCATCAGCGAAATCAGCGAGACCGGCGGGGAATTCGGCAAGGGCCTGGTCCGCGCCGAACTCGATGTGAAGCCGGACCTCTGGTTTTTCGGTTGCCATTTCAAGGGCGACCCGGTCATGCCCGGCTGCCTCGGCCTCGACGCGCTCTGGCAGATGGTTGGCTTCTATCTGGGCTGGACCGGCGGCGCGGGTCGCGGCCGGGCGCTCGGCCTCGGCGAGCTGAAGCTTTCCGGACAAGTGATGCCGAACGTTCGCAAGATTGTGTACAACATCGATATCAAACGCGTGATGCGTTTAAAGCTCGTGCTGGGGGTCGCCGACGGGTGGCTTTCCGCCGATGACGAGATTATCTATCGCGCGAAGGACTTGAAGGTCGGCCTGTTCAAGCAGGAAGCTGCATCGTAGCCGGAAGCGTAAGATATCAGTTCCGGCCGGCGAGGCGGCTTTCGATTTGACAACGGCTATTGCACAAAAACGTAACGACAGGACGAGGCGATCATGAGGCGGGTTGTCATCACGGGGATGGGCATCGTCTCATCCATCGGAAACAACACCCAGGAAGTGCTTGCGAGCCTTCATGAGGCGAAATCCGGAATCACGCGCGCGGGCAAATATGCCGAGCTCGGTTTCCGCTCGCAGGTGCAGGGCGCGCCGACGCTGAATCCGGCTGACGTCATCGATCGCCGTGCGATGCGCTTCCTCGGCGAAGGCGCGGCCTGGAATCACGTCGCGATGGAGCAGGCAATCCAGGATTCCGGGCTTGAGCCCACGGAAGTTTCCAACATCCGCACCGGCATCATCATGGGCTCCGGCGGACCATCGGCGCGCACCATTGTGGAGGCCGCCGACATCACCCGTACCAAGGGACCGAAGCGGGTCGGACCGTTCGCGGTGCCCAAAGCGATGTCGTCGACGGCGTCCGCGACGCTCGCCACCTGGTTCAAGATCAAGGGCGTGAACTATTCGATCTCGTCGGCCTGCGCCACGTCAAACCATTGCATCGGCAACGCCTACGAGACCATCCAGATCGGCAAGCAGGATATTATTTTCGCAGGCGGCTGCGAAGAACTCGACTGGACGCTGTCGGTGCTGTTCGACGCGATGGGCGCGATGTCGTCGAAATACAACGATACGCCCGCGACCGCCTCCCGTCCGTACGACGTTACCCGCGACGGGTTTGTCATTGCCGGCGGCGCCGGCGTGGTCGTGCTCGAAGAACTTGAACACGCCAAGGCGCGCGGCGCGCGCATCTACGGCGAAATCGTCGGCTACGGCGCCACCTCTGACGGCTACGACATGGTAGCGCCCTCGGGCGAGGGCGCCGAGCGCTGCATGAAAATGGCGATGGCGACGGTAAACACCAAGGTCGATTACATCAATCCGCACGCGACCTCGACGCCCGCCGGCGATCCGCCGGAAATCGAGGCGATCCGCAAGGTGTTCGGGACCGGCGACAAGTGTCCGCCGATTTCCGCAACCAAGGCGCTTACCGGCCATTCGCTCGGCGCCACCGGCGTGCAGGAGGCGATCTATTCGCTGCTGATGATGAACAACGGTTTCATCTGCGAAAGCGCCAACATAACCGAACTCGATCCAGCGTTCGCCGACATGCCGATCGTGCGCAAGCGCATCGACAACGTCAAGCTCGGAACCGTGCTGTCGAATTCCTTCGGGTTCGGCGGCACCAACGCCACGCTGGTGTTCAAGCGGATGGATGCGTGATTTCGAATCTTCGTCATGCCCCGCGCAAGCGGGGCATCCAGTACTCCGCGGCCCTCGTATTTCATCGCAATGGTTCGTATTACTGGATCACCCGCCTTCGCGGGTGATGACAGCATCAGGAATGAGTGGAGTACGGTGAGCATGCAGGACCTGATGAAGGGCAAACGCGGTTTGATCATGGGCGTCGCCAATGATCATTCGATTGCCTGGGGCATTGCCAAAGCGGTGGCGGCGCAGGGCGCGGAGCTTGCCTTTACCTATCAAGGCGAGGCGCTGGGCAAGCGCGTCAAGCCGCTGGCCGAAACGCTCGGTGTGCCGCTGGTTCTGCCCTGCGATGTCGAAGACCTTGCCAGCGTCGATCAGGTCTTCGAGGCGTTGCGTGCGAAATGGGGCGGTCTGGATTTTCTGGTTCACGCCATCGCGTTCTCCGACAAGAGCGAGCTGAAGGGCCGCTATGCCGACACCAGCCGCGAGAATTTTTCTCGTACCATGCTGATCTCGTGCTTTTCGTTTACAGAGCTTGCGAAGCGCGCGGCCGCGCTGATGCCTTCATCCGGGGGCGCGATGATCACGCTGACCTTTGGCGGTTCGATGCGAGTCATGCCGAACTATAACGTGATGGGTGTTGCCAAGGCCGCACTGGAAGCCTCGGTGCGCTATCTCGCCACCGACTTCGGTTCGAGCGGTATTCGCGTCAACGCGATCTCGGCTGGTCCGGTGCGTACCCTCGCAGGTTCGGGCATTGGCGATGCGCGCGCGATGTTCGCTTTCCAGCAGAAGCACTCGCCGCTGGGCCGCGGTGTGACGCTCGATGAACTCGGAGGCTCGGCATTGTATTTGCTGTCCGACCTGTCGGGCGGCGTCACCGGCGAAATTCATTATGTCGATTCCGGCTACAACATCATTTCGATGCCGCGGCCGGAGGATTTGAAGAATAACGCCGAGTAGCCTATCCCGCCGCCCGCCGAAACGGCTCAGCTAATTTGAAGCGGGATACTGCAGAAATTTAAAACCAGAGCGTGTCTATACTTGCGCGCCGGCTTCTTCATCTGGCGGGTTCTTCTTTCTTCCATCGATAATATTTCATGACAAATCCGGTCATCGGCTCGACCGC
>JBGQCE010000522.1:0-3195 GCA_041495185.1 Bradyrhizobium sp. | reverse complement strand
GTATGGGCAATTCGCAGGCGCATGACGTACCAACGCTGGAGTTCAGATTACAGACTTAAAGCAAAAAGACCGTCATGCCCGGGCAAAAGCGCGAAGACGCGCTTCGCGCTTTTGCCCGGGCATGACGACACTTTTTGTTTCCGAATCCATCAGATCAAATACTGCTTGGTGATGATTTCACCGAGTCTTCCGTTATCCGCAATGAATTCCTGGATGAATTCATGCACGCCGTGCTGGAAGATATCGTCCATGTGGCTGTGCTCCAGCCGGTTGCGGACGCCGCGGGCATGGCGCTGGGCGGCGCCCTGGCGGCCGTAGGCGACGCCGATCTGGTCGAGATTGCGCACCAGATTGCCGTAGCAGCTGGCCAGCGAACGCGGCAGCGAATCGTTGAGGATCAGTAGATCGGCGATCAGCCAGGGTTTGAGGGTTTCCCGATAGACCCAATGGTAGGCGGTCAGCGCCGAGACCGAGCGCAGGATCGAGGTCCATTGATAATAATCGAGCGGCCCGCCGACATGCTCTTCTTCGGGCAACAGCACGTGATACTTCACGTCGAGGATGCGGGCGGTGTTGTCGGCGCGCTCGAGATGCAAGCCCAGCCGCGAAAACCAGTAGGCGTCGTTGCGCAGCATGGTGCGGTAGGCCGAGCCGTCGAAACGCAATGATGTTTCCTGCACGAACCGCAGGAATTTCGCCAGTTCTTCGCGGGTTTTGGTGCCTTTGCCCCAGACTTCCTGGAGATCGATCCAGGCTGAGTTGATCGTGTCCCACATCTCAGAGGTCAGCGCGGTTCGCACCGAGCGCGAATTGAGCCGGGCGCTTTCGATACAGTTCTTGATCGAGGAGGGATTGGACGGTGCGAAAGACAGATAGTCGACGACATTCTGCTCGTTGGCTTCGTCATAGGCTTCGTAAAAGCGCGCGCTGACGCCCGCGGTCAAGAGCGCCGAATCCCACTCGTTGGTCTTGCCGACATAGGTGTGCGGCAGCGCGGTGACGCGCAGCGTCGCCTCGATGGTGCGCGCGAGATACTCAGCGCGCTCGACATAGCGGGCCAGCCAGTACAGGTTCTCGGCAGTGCGCGACAGCATGCGGGGATTTTGCTCTCTACTCGTCCAATATCCACGTGTCCTTGGTACCGCCGCCCTGGCTCGAATTCACCACCAGCGAGCCTTCCTTCAGCGCCACGCGAGTCAGCCCGCCCGGCACGATGGTGACGCGATTGCTTCCGGTGAGGACGAACGGCCGCAGGTCGACATGGCGCGGCGCGAGGCCGGATTCGGTGCAGGTCGGGCAGGTCGACAGCGCCAGCGTCGGTTGCGCAATGAAGCCCTCGGGCTCGCGCTTGAGCTTGTCACGAAAGGCTTCAATCGTCGCCTTGGTCGCGGCAGGTCCAATCAGCATGCCGTAGCCGCCGGAGCCGTGCACTTCCTTCACCACCAATTCGCTGAGATTGTCGAGCACGTAAGCCAGATCCTTTGGCTCGCGGCAGCGCCAGGTCGGCACGTTCTTCAGGATCGGTTCTTCGCCGAGATAGAATTTCACGATCTCGGGCATGTAGGAATAGACCGCCTTGTCGTCGGCGATGCCGGTCCCGACCGCGTTGGCGAGTGTGATATTGCCTGCGGCATAGGCCGACATCAGCCCGGGCACGCCGAGCGCGGAATCCGGGCGGAAGGTCAAGGGGTCGAGGAAGTCGTCATCGACCCTGCGGTAGATGACATCGACACGCTTCAGCCCCTCGGTGGTGCGCATGAATACCTCATCGTTCTTGACGATGAGGTCGCGACCCTCGACCAGTTCGATGCCGAGCTTGTCGGCGAGAAATGAATGTTCGTAATAGGCGGAATTGTAGACGCCGGGCGTCATCAGCGCCACGGTCGGCTCGGCCGACGCGCTGAGCGGCGCCACCGACCGCAACGCCGACAGCAGTTCGTCCGGGTACCTCTCCACCGGCGCGACGCGATGCCGGGCGAACAGGTCCGGAAACAGCCGCATCATGATTTCGCGGTTCTCCAGCATGTAGGACACGCCGGACGGCGTGCGCGCATTGTCCTCGAGAACGAAGAAGTTTTCCGGGTTGACGCGGACAATGTCGATGCCGGCAATGTGGACGTAGACATCGTGCGGCACGTCCTGGCCGTTCATTTCGGGGCGGAACACCGGGTTCTGGAAGATCAGGTCGTCGGGAATGACATTGGCGCGCAGCACATCGCGGCCGTGATAGATGTCGCGCAGGAACATGTTGAGCGCGCGCACCCGCTGCTTCAGGCCTTTTTCGAGGATCGCCCATTCCTTCGCCGATATGATTCGCGGGATCACGTCGAAGGGAATCAGCCGTTCCTGGGCTTCGGCGTCGCCATAGACGGCAAAGGTGATGCCGATCCGGCGGAACAGCAGCTCCGCTTCCTGGCGGCGATATTCCAGGGCGTCCGGTGGCGTCTCCTTTAGCCAGCGGGAGAGCTCCCGGTAAGCCGGACGGAGGTTGCCGTCGGGCCCGTTCATTTCATCGAACGCAACTGCCATAATCCCGACTGTTTCTCGAGGCCATGCGGGACAGTGCATGACTTAAAGGGATGGTAGCAAGGCCCGGGCCAGCACGATATGCATTCGCGCTGGGCATTTGATATGGATAGTCGCGGCGCTGCCTGAAAAAACGGCTGGCCGTTGCTTATTTCGGCAGCAAAACCCCGTGACTTCAAGGTGTTGCCTTGGCAAGGTTACGATAATGCAGGGCGAGGAGAGGTCATGAGCGAGATCGTCACCGCCGGAATTCTGGTGATCGGCGACGAGATCCTGTCCGGGCGGACCAAGGACAAGAACATCGGCTTTATCGCAGAATACCTGACCAATATCGGGATCGATCTCAAGGAGGTCCGCGTCGTCGCCGACGACGAGACCGAGATCATCGCCGCACTGGACGCGCTGCGCCATCGCTACGATTACGTCTTTACCACCGGCGGCATCGGGCCGACCCATGACGACATCACCGCCGACAGCATCGCCAAGGCGTTTGGCGTCGGCATCGATCATCATCCGGAGGTGGTGGCGCGGTTCAAGGAGCGCTGGAGCGAACAGGATTTGAACGAGGCGCGGCTGCGCATGGCCCGCGTTCCGGACGGCGCCGAATTGATCCAGAGCGCGACCATCCTCGCGCCCGGCTTCAAGCTCGGCAATGTCATTGTGATGGCC
>JBGQCE010000521.1:0-3227 GCA_041495185.1 Bradyrhizobium sp. | reverse complement strand
CTCGCACGCCTTCATCTCGTCGAGAAACCGGAGCTTGTGTTCGAATTTCGGATTGAGCGCGGGATCGGGAATATCGCCGCCGGCCGGAACGTAGAAATTATGCAGCACCAGCGGCTTTAACAGCGCAGCCTTCTCGCCGAACGAAACCGAGATGTGGCGCGAATCGATCTTGTCGCAGAAGGTGCGGACATCCGTGGTCTCGAACGGCAGTTTCGAGACCACGGCGACGCCGTGATAGCCCTTCTGCCCGTTCAGCGCGACGTGCTCATAGCCGAGCCGCTTGAAGCGCTTCAGCGGAAATGCGTCATCGATGCATTTGGTTTCCTGCAGGCACAGTACATCTGGCCTCACCGACTTGAGGAATTTGGCGACCAGATCAATGCGCAGGCGCACCGAATTGATATTCCATGTTGTCAGGGAGAATCGCATGGGGACCGGCAAGGCAGGAAAACGTGCGGCTGATGACGCACGTCTCTGCCCCGCAATCAAGAATGAATTTTAGCCCGGCGGCGTCGAGTAGTTGGTAAAGTCGATCTTGAACAGGCCGGGATCGACTTTTTTGGAGGAATCCAGATTGTAGACCGCAACCGTGGTGTCGTAGCCCTGCGGGTCGGTCACCGTCCACTGCTTGAGCTGGCCGTCCTTGGCGCCGACCATCAGCATCAGGCGGCTGGTGCCGATCAGCGCCTGCTTCTCCTCGATGGTGATGCTGACGAAGAGGTCATCGGCGGTCACGTTGACGACGTTGGTGTCTTTCAAGAGATCGATGCGGTCCGACAGCAGATAGCGCAGCGGCGTCTGCGACAATGGATAGATGTCCTGGGTCGCAAGCTTGCGGTCACGCACCGCCACCGACGATCCGTCGGCGATAATCGCGATCGGGCTCGGCTCTTCATATTCGAAACGCACCTTGCCGGGCTTCTGGATATAAAAATCGCCCTTGGTCTTGCTGCCGTCAGGTCCGACCTGGACAAAATTTCCGACCAGCGTCTGCAGCGACGACAGATAGGAGCTCACCTTGGCGGCTTGCGCCTTTTGATTGGCATCGAAGGTCGCAAAAATATTGGCGGGCAAATTCCGGTGCGGATCGGGAATCACCGGGTTTGGCGGCGCCGCCGGGGTTGCGCCTGTGGTCATTGGGCCCTTCTGCGGGTCCGACGCACTCATCTGGACGCTATCGCGCGCCTTTGGCGCGGGCTTTGGAATCGGAACGGTCTGCGCGGAAGATGGAGCCGCGACGCCTGACATGGATGCTGCGATCAGCAATGCCAATCCGGTGCGGATGCCGATCGTGAATTGTTCTGTCATTCGAAGTCTCAGATTTCTATTCAACGCGTCGTCCTACCTGGCTTTCAGCCATTTTATCTTGGTTTCGGCTCAAGGAGATATCGTTTTTCGGTGAAATAATGCCAGCGCTGGCAATCCCTTGCCCCGATGACATTTCTCAGAACCGGCTTTCTTCTTCTTCGATCAGAATTTCGCGCTTCCCGGCGTGATTGGCCTGTCCGACGATGCCTTCGAGTTCCATCCGCTCCATCAGCGACGCAGCGCGGTTATAACCGATCTGCAGGCGGCGCTGGATGTAACTGGTGGAAGCCTTGCGGTCGCGCTTGACGATCGCCACCGCCTGCGAGAACAGGTCGCCGGCGCCATCGCCACCCATGCCGGTGGAATCGAATACTGCACCGTCTTCGTCGGCGGGCTCTTCCGCGGTGACCGCTTCGAGATATTCGGGCTGGCCTTGCGATTTGAGATGGCGCACCACCTTCTCGACCTCTTCGTCCGAAACGAAGGGTCCGTGCACGCGGCTGATGCGTCCGCCGCCGGCCATATAAAGCATGTCGCCCTGTCCGAGCAGCTGCTCGGCGCCCATTTCACCGAGGATGGTGCGGCTGTCGATTTTCGAGGTGACCTGAAACGAGATACGGGTCGGGAAGTTCGCCTTGATGGTGCCGGTGATGACGTCGACCGACGGCCGTTGGGTCGCGAGGATCACATGCAGGCCGGCGGCGCGCGCCATTTGCGCCAGCCGTTGCACCGCGCCTTCGATATCCTTGCCGGCGACCATCATCAGGTCGGCCATCTCGTCGACGATGACGACGATGTAGGGCAACGGATCGAGATCGAGCTTCTCGTCCTCATAGACCGCCTTGCCGGTTTCCTTGTCGAAGCCGGTATGTACCGTGCGCGTCAGCTCCTCGCCCCTGGATTTCGCTTCCACCAGGCGCGCGTTGTAGCCGTCGATATTGCGCACGCCGAGTTTGGACATCTTCTTGTAGCGCTCTTCCATCTCGCGCACGGCCCACTTCAGCGCGACCACGGCCTTCTTCGGATCGGTTACGACCGGCGTCAGCAGATGCGGGATGCCGTCATAGACCGAGAGTTCGAGCATCTTGGGATCGACCATGATCAGTCGGCATTGATCGGGCCGCAGCCGGTAGACGAGGCTGAGGATCATGGTGTTGATGGCGACCGATTTGCCGGAGCCGGTGGTGCCGGCGATCAACAGATGCGGCATCCGCGCGAGATCGACGATGATGGAATCGCCGCCGATGTTCTTGCCAAGACAAAGCGGCAGTTTGGCAACCGACTCGTTGCCGTCCTTTAGCGAAAGCAATTCGCGCAAGTAAACTTTCTCGCGATGCGCGTTGGGCAGTTCGATGCCGATGGCGTTGCGGCCGGGAACCACGGCAACGCGCGCCGAGAGCGCGCTCATCGAGCGCGCGATGTCGTCGGCGAGACCGATGACGCGTGACGATTTAATGCCGGGCGCGGGCTCCAGTTCGTACAGCGTCACCACCGGGCCGGGATGGGCCTTGACGATTTCGCCACGGACGCCGAAATCGCCGAGCACGCCTTCCAGCGCGCGCGAGTTGGAATCGAGCTCGGACCTGCTGAGCGGCTGGCGATCCGAAGCTCTGGGGGCGGTGAGCACCGACACCGAGGGCAGTTCGAATCGGACCGACGATTTGCGCGCGGGGGCGCGGGGCGCGGCCTTCTTGCGCGGGGCGCGGGCGGCGGGAATTTCCTCGTCGTCGTCTTCGCCGTCGAAATCTTCTTCGTCCTGCGGGGCCAGTGACGGCGTCGCGCGGCCGCCAAGATTGGGCTCCTGACGCTCGAACAAGGCCGCGCGGGGCGCCGGCGGGCTTGCGACCAGCCAGCCGTAGGCCAGGGTCAGCAATCGCCACAGCCGCGCCTTCGTGCTCATCGCGGCATGAAACGCCCAT
>JBGQCE010000520.1:0-3231 GCA_041495185.1 Bradyrhizobium sp. | reverse complement strand
GCCAAATCCCGCCACGAGAAATATTTGCGCAAGCGCGCGCGAGCGGATTGCCGCGGTCATGTCATCTCCTCCCAGATCGGTCTGTCCGGTATTCCGGATCGTTGGTGACTGCCAGCCAGATTGGCCGGAATCGCAGGCCCGGGCAAGGCCGGAGGTGGATGCCGGATGAAAAGCCGCAGGCCACGTGCGCTCGACGAAGCGCTCTTGTCATCAGCGCCGCTGCGCCATCGGTACTTTTCCTGAGAAGCCGGCTATTTGATCTTCCGAAAGACCGCTCTCCTTCAGGAACGCAATTGTGTGTTCGCCCAGGGTCGCGATCCGCTTTCCCGCGGAGACATCGGTTCCGGACATGCGGAACGGCAGGTTCAGGACCTTGAAGATGCCTCCGCCATCGCTGACCTCCGACAATGCGCCGCGATGGGCGATTTGCGGATCGCGCAATGCCTCGGCGACCGTGCGATAGGCAGAACAGGGAACGCCGTGATCATTCAGCTCAGTAAGACATTTTTCGGTCGTGAGCGTGCGCGACCATGTTTCGACTCCGTTCATCAAATCTGCCCAATTTTCGCGGCGATCGGAATATTTCGCAAAGCGCGGATCGGCGATCCACTCAGGATGACCGATGACTTTGATCAGGCTCTGAAACGTCTTCTCGCTTGCGATGGCTAACATCACGTATCCACCCGCCGTTTCGACGGGCCCGAACATCGGCCGTTCGAGTTGCTTCACCTCGAATTGCGACCACTGCAATTCGTTCAGCGTCAGGCTGAGCATCGATTCCAGCATCGAAACGTCGATGTGCTGACCTTTCCCACTGCTTTGACGCTGGTACAGCGCCGCCGAGATGGCGCCGAAGGCATAGACGCCCGTGAGCACGTCCGCGTGATAGATGCCGCAATAGTCCGGCCGCGATCGCCCGGGCTGGTATGACAAGTGCGCCATGTCGTAACCGGAGGCGGCATGGATCACAGGCGCATAGGCCGGCAGTTCCGCCGATGGCCCGGTCTGACCGTACCCGGAGATCGAGCAATAGATCAGTTTCGGATTGAGCTCGCGCAGCGAGCCATAGTCCAGCTTCAACCTTCGCATCACGCCGGGACGAAAATTTTCCACGACGATATCGGTGCCGGCGACAAGCCGGCGGATAACTTCGATCGCGTCGGGCGATTTCAGATCGAGCACGAGGCTCTTCTTGCCGACATTGAGCTGGCCAAAGACAGTGCTGAAATTGTTCCGGAGCGGCGGGCGGGTTCGCATCGTCTCGCCTTCGGCCGTTTCGATCTTGATGACCTCCGCGCCCATGTCGGCGAGCATCCGTGCGCAATGTGGACCGGCAATCGTGGTTGAAAAATCGAGTACGCGAAGGCCCTGAAAGCTCTTTGTCAAATTCCCCTCATCGATTGCCGCTATCGTCATGTTGCGAAAACTCCTTTCGGCCTTACGCAGCTTCGGCCGCGGCGTGACCCTAGATTGCGCAGTTGCGCCGGGGAAGCGATTCTCCCGGCAGCGGCGCCGGAACCATCGACGCCCGCCCGCCCGGCCCTCGTATTTGATGCAAAAGAAACTGGAACCATTCTTGCATAACCCCAATTGCGTAAGCCCGATTGACGTTCGTACGAGGGCGTTACTTGAAAGTCTTGTTCGTCACCACGGAAATGGACGATTTTGTCCGGGTGGGCGGCCTCGCGGCCGTTTCAGCGGCCCTGCCCCGGGCGCTGCGGCTCCGGAGCGACGTCAGAATCCTGTTGCCCGGATATCGTGACGTAGTCGAACAATTCTTGCATATTCAAATCGTTGGCCAGTGCCCGGCGTTGGCGGAAATGCCAGCCTGCTCGCTCGGGCTGGCATCGACCAAAGACGGCCTGCCCGTCTACGTTCTCTTGTGTCCGCAACTTTATGACCGCCCGGGCAACCCCTATGGCGATGCGTTGGGCCGGGATTGGCCGGATAACGATGTGCGCTTTGGCCGGCTTGCCTCTGTCGCCGCCGAGCTTGCGGCGGGCACTCTGGACAAGAATTGGGCAGCCGATCTGGTTCACGCCAATGACTGGCAGGCCGCGCTCGTGCCGGCCTACCTCGCCTGGAACGCCGTCAGGATCCCCACCATCCTGACCATCCACAACCTCGCCTATCAGGGCCTGTTCCCGAAGGAGTCGCTGCGCCGGATCGGTGCCCCGGAGGAATCCTTCCATATCGATGGCCTCGAATTCTACAACCAATTGTCATTCCTCAAAGGTGGCCTCGTCTACGCTTCGCATCTGACCACCGTCAGCGAGACCTATGCGAGGGAGATCACCACGCCGGAGCTCGGCTGCGGGCTTGAGGGTCTGCTGCGCCGTCGCTCCGATGCCGCACAACTGACGGGGATATTGAACGGCATCGACGAAAGCTGGGATCCGCGGGTCTGCGCCCAACTCGCGCAGCCGTTTGGCGCAGGCGACTGGGAAGACAGGCAGGCGAACACGGACTATGTCCGCCAGCAGTTCGATCTGGCGCTGTCGCGCGGTCCGATCTTTGGCCTGGTTGCCCGTCTCGTGCACCAGAAGGGCGTCGATCTCGTGTTATCCGCCGCGGACGAGATCATCGAGGCCGGCGGGCAGATCATCGTGACCGGCAGCGGTGAGCCCGAGATCGAACAGGCACTGGTCGATGCGCATCGCCGCAGGCCGGATGCGATCGGGGTCGCCATCGGCTTCAACGACGGACAGGCCCGGCGGATTTTTGCCGGCAGCGATTTTACGCTGATGCCATCGCGCTTCGAGCCATGCGGGTTGAGCCAGATGTACGCGCAAAAGTTTGGATCGCTGCCGATCGGTCACCAGACCGGGGGCCTTGCAGAAACCATCACCGACGGCGAAACCGGATTTCTATTCGCGCAGCCGTCCACCGAATCGTTTCTCGGCGGCATCCGCCGCGCGTTCACAACGTTCATGGCGAAGGATCGCCTCAACTCGATGCGCCGCAGCGCAATGTCGCAATCGTTCAGCTGGGACGTCTCTGCCGCCTGCTACGGGGCGCTCTATCGGAAGGCGCTGCCGCCTTAGCGCCACAAGGCGGCGACCAGCGCCATTCACTCCGATGGCGTCTCCCGTGACGGCTCGTCATCGGCGATGGCGCGCCAGGCCGCACCCTCGAGATCGTCGTACTGGCCGCTCTTGAGCGACCAGAGAAATCCGAGCAGGCCGACGAGCCCGAGGCCAAGCGCCAGCGGCACGAGAATGACCATCACTT
>JBGQCE010000519.1:0-3262 GCA_041495185.1 Bradyrhizobium sp. | reverse complement strand
CCATCAAGGGCATCGGCCTGCCGTTCCAGGGCCACAAGGACAACCATGCGGGGTTGATGACGGTCACCCAGATGGAGAAATGGCGCAGCGCGCAGAACATCCGGCCGGGCCGCGAATGGGAGAAATTCGAGGGGCTTTCGCAGGCACCTGCAGCGCTGGAAGCGTTCCTTGCGGACGCGCCGTTCAACCGCGGCGGCCGTCGCCGCCTGACGTCGCCGGTAATCGACGTGCCCGAGCGGCTTGCGTTCAAGCCGTCGCCTGTCATGTCGACCCAGCAAGGTTTTGGGCTCGTGCTCAATGAACTGGCGCGCGGCGATACCGAACTGGCGGCGCGCATCGTCACGGCCTCGCCCGACGTGACGGTGTCGACCAATCTCGGCGCCTGGGTCAACCGGCGCGGACTGTTCGCGCGTGCCGAGAAGGCCGATTTGTTCCGAAGCGAGAAGATACCCTCGACCTTCAACTGGGATTTTTCGCCAAAGGGCCAGCACATCGAACTCGGCATCGCCGAGATGAATCTGTTCATCCTGATGTCGGCGCTGGGGCTGTCGCATGCCATCAACGGCGAACGGTTGCTGCCGATCGCAACCCTGTACGATCCCTTCATCCAGCGCGGTCTCGATGCCCTGAACTATGCCTGCTATCAGGACGCGCGCTTCATGGTGGCGGCGACGCCGTCG
Source organism: Bradyrhizobium sp. (assembly GCA_041495185.1). GTDB lineage: Bacteria > Pseudomonadota > Alphaproteobacteria > Rhizobiales > Xanthobacteraceae > Bradyrhizobium. The sequence goes on along the minus strand of JBGQCE010000519.1, from coordinate 2,582 downwards.
GGCATTACGCTGGCGCCGGAAGGCGGGGCGCATCAGTCGATCGGAACGCCCCTGATCGGCATGGCGCAGGATGGTCTCGCCTCATTCGAGCCGGCCTTTGTCGACGAACTCGCTGTCATCATGGGCTGGGGATTCCAGCACATGCAGCGCGAAGGCGACGAGGGCGGCTCGGTTTACTTGCGGCTTTCGACCCGCACGCTCGAGCAACCGCAGCGGATCATGACGCCCGACCTGCAGAAGGGCATCACCGACGGCGCGTATTGGTTGCGCAAGCCCGGTCCGAATTGTGACGTGGTGATCGCCTATACTGGCGCGGTTGCGCCCGAGGCGATCGAGGCGGTCGGCCTCATTGGTGAAAGCCGCCGGGATGTCGGCCTGTTGGCGATCACTTCGGCCGACCGGCTGCATGCCGGATGGACCGGGATGCGAAAACTGCGCCGCGACCGCCGCGGCGTGCCGCATCTCAGCCATATCGAGAAACTGCTGGCGCCGCTGCCGCGCGACTGCGGCATCGTCACCGTGATCGACGGCCATCCCGCGGCGCTCGGCTGGCTCGGCAGCGTGCGCGGGCACAGGGTCGAAGCGCTCGGGGTCGAACATTTCGGCCAGACCGGCACCATCGACGACCTCTACCGCCACCACGGCATCGACGCCAACGCCATCATCGATGCGGCGGAAGCCTTGACCGCCGGCGCACCGGTTCGGCACCGAAAAATGGCGGTGTGAGAGCAAATAGCTTGACATCACTACGGGTTTCCCGTAGCTATATTGTCATGCAAACGGTTATCAGAACCCCAACGTTTCTATCAGATGCAAAATCGGCCGGGCTTTCCGACGATGAACAGAATGACATCGTCTCGGAGATTTCCAAAAGCCCGACAGCGGGCGCGCTTATGGAAGGCACCGGTGGATGCCGAAAGTTGCGATTTGCCGGCAAGGGCAAAGGCAAGCGCGGCGGTTTTAGGACGGTCCACTACTATGGGGGCGATGACGTGCCCGTTTTGCTATTGGCTCTGATCGATAAGGGCGAAGATGAAAACCTGAGTAAGGCGGAGCGTAACGAGTTGCGTATCGAATTGGCCGGCTACGCCGACGACTATCGCAAAGGCGTTATCGAGAAAGTCGCCGCAATCAATAAATAGGAAATGGAGCAACAGATGAGCAAGCTGGGCAAACGATTAATCAAGTCCGCGAAGGAAGCGCGCGCGATTGCTCGTGGCGAAGCGGATGCGTCGACCTACAAGGTATTCGTGCCCGCCAAGATCGATGTAAAAGCCATCAGGGCGCGACGCGGCCTTACCCAAGAAGAATTTTGCGTCAGGTACGGCCTTAGCGTTGCCAGTCTCAGGGATTGGGAGCAAGGGCGGTTCTCGCCTGATCCGACCGCGAGAGCATATCTGACGATCATCGATCGTGCTCCTGAAGCGGTTGAAGAGGCGCTCACTAAGGTAGCCTGAGCGTCAACTGAGGTACGATGGAGAAGGGCGGCGCATTTTCAATGAGCCACCCGCAGCGGTCGTCTGCGCTTGCGATGACATCTGTGCCAGAGGCCGGCGAGCGCGTCACGGCGCTATGACGGTCCAAAAAGGGCGATTCGAGAGAGGGTGTCGTGCGCGATCCGTGGTTTCCAATTGCACTGATGCTGTTCGTGCTTCTAGGAGCTTGGCTCGGGATCTTAGGTCCAATGCCGGATGGTTTCACAAAATGGCTCCATGGCTGGCAAACCTTGATTGCGGCGGTCGTGGCGGCAGTTGCCGTCATCGTCGCGTTCAAAAACACGGATCGCTCGCTAGCGCATGCCGAGAGCTTGGAAACGAACAGACGCCGACGCAAGCATGCGGCAGTGCGTGCCGTGCTACCGTTGGCTCTTTCTCAAGTGATAGCCTATGCTGAGCGATCCGCGCGGTCGCTGAACGACCTTGTGAGTAAGTGCGCGGGCGAAACCCTCCCTGCCGGCGTCACTACAGAGAGCCTCATAGAACCGTTGCCCTCCGAGACGCTGAAATCGCTGGCAGACTTCATCGAGTTCACCGACACAACGAGTGTCGAGGTGCTAGAGTCTACGTTCGCATGGATTCAAATATTCGATTCACGGATGCGCGCGCTCGCGCAACATAACAATGACCCAGCGAAGACATGGGTCGTCGTCCGAACCGAAATTGAGAATTTAATAGTAGATGCTGCGACGATCTATGCAGGGGTCGCATCGGCATTCGATTACGCGCGACGCAGGCAAGCCCAGATGCCAACCGAACTGTTGTGGGACGCGGTTATTGGCGCGCTGAGGAACATGCGTCTTTGGGACGATGAGCACCCACGAGTGTACCAGATCGTGGAGGGGCGTCGGACCAGATCGACCGGTCCGTTCGAGCCGCTTAGGACCCTCTAGCATCGCACTGCGAAAGTCGCGGTAAGATCGTCAGACGCAGCAACGACGGATTTGGCGCCGGCCGCGGGCCAACGACGACCTCTACCGCCACCACGGCATCGACGCCAACGCCATCATCGATGCGGCGGAAGCCTTAACCGCCGGCGCGCCGGTTCGGCACCGCAAAATGGCGGTGTGACTGCTCAGGTGAAAT
>JBGQCE010000518.1:0-3262 GCA_041495185.1 Bradyrhizobium sp. | reverse complement strand
GACAATTTGGTCTTAGCCTAGGAAGTATCCCGCCATGCGCCACGCTTTCATTCTTTGCACGTTCATGCTGGCATCGACAGCCGCCATCGCCCAAACTCCCTACGCCGGGATGCAGATGTGACCGATCAAGGCCCTTTCGGAACAACAGGTCACCGATCTCAGCGCCGGTCGCGGAATGGGCCTGGCGCTTGCCGCCGAACTCAACGGCTATCCCGGGCCGTCGCATGTGCTTGAGTTGGCCGACAGGCTGGAGCTGACCGCCGATCAGCGCGCCCGCGTCCAAGCCCTGTTCGATTCCATGAAGTCGGAGGCGTTGCCCATCGGTGCAAGATTATTGGAGCAGGAAGCCGAATTGGACAAACAATTCTCCGGCCATACGGTCACGCCCGATAGTCTCAAGGCGTCGATGGCAGCGGTTGCGATGACACAGGGCGAGCTGCGCCAAACCCATCTCAAATACCATCTATCGACGGCTGCTTTATTGAGCCCGGTTCAAATGCAACGGTACGCCGAACTTCGCGGTTACGGAAAAAGCGATCAGCCCGTGATGCAGCAGCATCATCATCATCAGAATTGAATGACCCGGCCGCCTCAATTGGCGGCCGCTTTCATTGCGGGCCCGTCAAACCGGTCATTCTGATCGCCGGGCTGCGGCGCCCCGGGCGGCCGGGCCGTCATTGCACGTCCAGCGGCTCGGTACCCGTCACCTGGCCGTTGGCGTCGGTGGTGATCTTGTCGACCCGCGCCTCCGCCTGCCGCAGCAGCTCCTCGCACCGCCGTTTCAGGGACTCGCCCCGCTCGTAAATGGTAACCGATTCCTCCAGCGGCACCTTGCCGTCCTCGAGCCGTTTGACGATCGATTCGAGTTCCTCGAGCGCGCGCTCGAAGCTCAGCTTCCTGACGTCCACTTGGGTGTTTTCGGCCATATTGCTTTCCCGGATGCGGCGTTTCGCGGACGCAGAATCAAATAAGTCTATGCGGGCGTATTGTGGCGGGATTTCACGCGCCCATCAACGCGGTGACGTGAGCCGCGACCGACTCTTGCAGGCCCTGCAGATCATAGCCGCCCTCGAGCATCGATACAATTCGGCCGCCGGCGCTGGTATCGGCGATATCCATCAGTTTGCGCGTGACCCAGCCGAAATCTTCCGCCTTGAGATTGAGTGACGCCAGCGGATCCCGGTAGTGCGCATCGAAGCCGGCGGAGACGATGATCAGTTCGGGGCTGAATTTCTGCAACTGCGGCAGGATCACGTTTTCGAAGGCGGCGCGGAATTTGACGCTGCCGTCTTCCGGGGCCAGCGGCGCATTGACGATGGTGTCGTGCTCGCCGCGTTCGCCGCTGGCGCCGGTGCCGGGAAACAGCGGCATCTGGTGCGTCGAGCAATACATCACGGTCGGATCGGCCCAGAAAATATCCTGGGTGCCGTTGCCGTGATGCACGTCGAAATCGACCACGGCCGCGCGGGCGATACCGTATTTGCGCTGGGCATGACGCGCGGCAATCGCGGCGTTATCGAAAAAGCAAAAGCCCATCGGCTTGTTGATCTCGGCGTGATGGCCCGGAGGCCGCACCGCGACGAACGCATTTTGATGCGTGCCCGACATGACCGCGTCGGTGGCGGCGACCGCGCCGCCGACGCCGCGCATCACCGCTTCCCAGGTGCCCGGAGACATCGAGGTATCGCCGTCGAGATAGATCAGGCCGCTCGAGGGCGCAATGTGCCGGAGTTCCCCGACGTAATGCTCGCTATGACACAGCGTGACCGAATTCAGGCTGCCTTCCGGCGCTTCGCCGCGCACGAGCCTGTTGAAGCGATCCTCCGCGAGCACCTCGCCGATCGCGCGCAGCCGGTCGGGGCGTTCCGGGTGTCCCGGAGGCGTGGCATGGTCAAGACATGCCGGGTGAGTAAGAAGCAGCGTCGTCATGCGATACCCTGGCGCGTGAACCGCGCTTTTCGAGATGGGGTTAATCTAGGCGGTCGATGGCCGCTCGGAAAGAGCCGGGGCGCGGTTGGAGCCTTGCATTTCAGTTCAATCGCGCAATGCGATCGGTTGCTGTGGGTGCGATCGGACTGTTGGCCTGGAAATAGGCATACAAGGCATCGGCGTCGTAGATGCCGAATTGCTGGGCGGTCCCTTCCTTCAGTACGGTGAAACCATCGCCTCCGACCGCGAGAAAATTGTTCACCGTCACGCGATAGTCCGTCGCGGGATCGATGCGCCGTCCATTCAGCGACATGCGATCGGCGATCACGCGCTCGCCATACGGCTTCGCGCCGTCCCATGCGTAGCTGAAACCCTTCGAGAGCTGAAGAATCCGCGGCCGCTTCGGATCGAGCCATTGCTGTTCGAGCATGTTCCTGATCTGCGCGCCGGTCAGGGTGAGCGTGACCAGTTGATTGCGGAACGGCTGGCTGGCGAAGACGTCGGCGTAGGTCACAGCGCCATCTTCCTTCTTCGGAATGTCGGTGCGGACACCGCCCGGATTGGTGAATGCGATCACGGCTGCGCCGTTGCTATCGGCGCTGGTCGCGGCCAGCTGGGCGTCGGCGATGATGTCGCCGAGCGCGCTCTCGCCGGCGGCGTTGGGCGTGCGCGACAGTGTCTCGGTGATCGACCCCGCCCGGCGGTTGGCGATCGGGGCGGCAAACCTGTCGTAGGACTCAAGTAGCGCGGTCTGTTCCGGGTCCCTGGCAAAGGCGCTCGCGCGGACGATGACGTTGTCGGCCCTGGCGCTGATGACGTCGCGGGTTACGGAATCGAGCTTCAGATCGATCGCGGTGACGATGGTGCCGTATTTGTCGCCTGACGTGACCAGCCGCCCGTCGATCTCGCAGACATAGGCCCGATGGGTATGGCCGCTGATGACGAGGTCGACCGCGCGATCGAATTTCCTGACGATATCGACGATCGGGCCGGATATTTCAGGGCATTCATTATAATCGCCGGCCGGAAAGCCGCCTTCGTGAATCAGGACGACGATGGCCTCGACGCCGCGCGCCTTCAGTTCCGGCACCAGTGCGTTCACCGTCTCGGCCTCGTCGCGGAATTCGAGACCTGCGACGCTCACCGGTGAGACGATGTTCGGCGTGCCCTTCAAGGTCAGGCCGATGAAGGCTACGGGAATGCCCTCGAATTCCCTGATCTCGTAGGGCGGGAACACGGTCTTGCCGGTATCCTTCTCGAAGGTAGAGGCGGCAAGGTAGTGAAACCTTGCGCCGGAAAACGGGTGCGGGCCCTGACATTTATCGATCGCGTG
>JBGQCE010000517.1:0-3283 GCA_041495185.1 Bradyrhizobium sp. | reverse complement strand
GTAATCGTCGGGATCGATCCGCCATTCTGCTGAAAGACGTCAGCCTGAAATCCGACATTCCAGCTTGAGACCGCGAACGTCGACCAGTCGGACGTGCCGCTTTGTGATGCGCTGGCGCTGAAGCCGCCATACAGCGAGACACGGTCGCTGACGTCCACGGTCAAGGGAACATCGACCCAAATGCTCCGGCTTGAGGGCGAGGACAGGGTCGGGAGTGTCGGGACATTCGTCAGCGCCCGGATTGACTGGAGCGTCGCGAGTGCCGAGGATATTGACGGATTGCTAAAGCCAATCGAGAGCGTGTTGGCAGGCACGGTCGCGTAGTTGGTCCGCATGTCCAGATAGATGTTTGGCAGCGTCGAAGCCGCCTTTTCCGCCGCATCGTCGCCGTCAGCGTCCTTGCTCCACGCGAGACCGGAAAAACAGAAAGTCACCAGTCCGGTAAGCGCCGCACGACCGGCCGAACGAACAAGCATGGCCTTTAGGCCTCGCAAGGGCCTCAATCTTCACTCGCTTCGCAAAGAGCGGACAGTTCATCGAGGTCGATCGTGCGTCCGGCGCCATTCTTGATGGTGATGTTCTCAAATTGCTGTTGCTCCAGCTCCAATACCTTGTCGACGGCATCGGAGGCGGTCGCACAGGAAAACGAAACTGGCCCAGCCGAATTGTTAGCCGCGATCGTAAATGACATTTTGACCCCCTGCTGTGCGGCTAGCATAGCACGGCTTGCGGTGGGAGGGCGATGGGGAGGATATGGCTCAATTAAATGCGGCACCGACAACCGAGCTTCCGATAGCCTTCCTCCGAATTGTTGCCCTATCGAGCAAGCCTGTATTTTTCTTGATTGTCGGCGAAAAAGAGCGCGAATCTTTCACACAAAGCGTTACTGATTCAATTGATCTCGAGCGTCAAGAATTTCATGGTCGAAACCAATCGCCCGGAAGCCAGGAAGCCCAAAGGAATGATCCTGCGGTTGCTCGGCCCGGGATTGGTGACGGGCGCTGCCGATGACGACCCGTCGGGCATTGCGACCTATTCGCAGGCAGGCGCCCAGTTTGGTTACGGCCTGCTTTGGACGGTGTTTCTCACAACGCCGTTCATGATTGCGATCCAGCTGGTGAGCGGGCAGATCGGCAGGGTGACGGGCAGAGGCCTCGCCGCCAATGTGATGGAACTCGCGCCCCGCTGGCTGGTACTGGCGCTTGTATTTCTTCTGGTCGCTGCCAACACATTCAACATCGCGGCTGACATCGCGGCGATGGGAGAATCCCTCTCGCTGGTTATTGGCGGCCTCAACCATGAACATGCGCTGATTTTTGCATCGACATCGACCTTGCTGCAGGTCTTCGTGCCGTATCGCCGATATGCTCCGATACTAAAATTTCTGACGCTGACGCTATTCGCCTATGTTGCAACCGCCTTGACCGTCAACATTCCCTGGAGCGCTGCCCTGCTGGCGGCGATCTGGCCAAAGCCCACCATCAATGCCGACTATTTCCTGATGGTGGTGGCCGTTCTCGGCACCACGATAAGCCCCTATTTGTTTTTCTGGCAGGCTTCGCAGGAAGTCGAGGAGATGAATCAGGGCAAGATCCACCGGCCGCTTCGGGAGCTGACCAGAGGCGGCGTTACGGAAATCGATCGCATCAAGGTCGATACCACCGTCGGGATGATCTTCTCCAACGCGATTGCCTTCTTCATCATCCTCACCACCGCCGCTGTCCTGAATGCCCACGGCATCACCAACATCAATTCGGCAACCCAGGCGGCCGAAGCGTTAAGGCCGCTGGCCGGCGATTTCACTTTTCTGCTGTTCGCTCTCGGTATTATCGGCACGGGCATGCTGGCGATACCGGTGCTGGCAGGCTCCGCCGCCTATGGCGTGTCCGAAGCATTCGGCTGGCACGCGACCCTTGAAGCAAGGGCTCCGGACGCGGTCGGATTTTACACCATTATCGCAGCCGCTACCGTGATCGGATTCGGACTTGGCTTTACCGGAATAGACTCCATTCACATGCTGGTGTGGAGTGCGGTGCTCAACGGCATTGTCGCGGTTCCGATCATGGCGATGATGATGGTGATCGTCGCAAACGCCAGACTGATGGGGCGATTCAAGGCCAGCCGCCGACTAATCGTTCTGGGGTGGATCGGCACCGGGCTGATGGCTGTGGCTGTGCTTGCCCTGTTTTGGTCGTTCTTCGCCGGATAGGCCGTCTGGCTCGCGCAGCAGTTGCACCTGGGCCGGGCGGCTAGGTCCAATGTCCAAGCTTCAACGCGATAGCCATAGCGGCTTCTCGCAGTTCATCCGCGAGCGCTCGGTCTTCGATCGATCGCGCGAGTACCATGCCTCCCACGCATAGCGAAGTGAGCGCGAGCGCTCATTGCCTTGCCGGCCACGTGGTCGGCGTCATGCCCTGCTCGAACGCTTTGATCATCATCCTGAGCGCTGATTCCTGGGCCAATCTGATCGATTGGTCAGTGCGGGAAAGATCATTGGGCAGGCCGATCAAGGGACAACTCGTCTCCACTTCTTCAAAATGCTGGCGGGAAAGATAGTCGCGGACGATCCGGGCCGCGTGATCCGGTGCATTTTCAGCAGCATCGGCGGCTTCCAGCTTCTCATTCACAAAACGACTAATCGCCTCGGCATAGAGCTCGCTTTTGCTTTGAAAATAGCTGTAGAAGCCGCCTCGCGTCAGGCCCGCGCCGGCCATGACATCATCGATCGAGACGGCTGTGTAACCGTGTCGATTAAATAGCTGCACTGCGCTCTGGACGATTCTTTGCCTGACCTGTTTGCGATTCGGATTGGGCATCCTCTCATCCCCCTCCCGGTGCTGAATTGTCACTAGTCTTAATATGTTCTGAAACATGCCGCCGTATGTTCTTGAACATAATTTCCCCCATTGGTTGGGTCGTTCCCATGTCCGAGGAGCAAGCTGCCGTACTGCCCGCACAGAAGGTTTAAGACGCCTCAGTGAGGCAATCATTCCCGTAATCACGAAAATGTGCACGGGACATTGTCGGGGGTCGAGCATCGCGAGACAACGCAGGGGCTGAACTGCCGAGCGACGCCTAACAGTCGCGCGTGATTTGGGGAGAGTTCAAGGTGTCGAATACCTTGAGGCTGACACGTGCCAGCGGTCGTCTGCCGGTTTCATCGCTGCATTGGTGTAGTCATTCGTCTACCGTGTCTGGTGCAGCGCTGAGCGTCGGCATCCTTCCCGTCATGTTGCTAATGACGGCATCTGCAGCCGAGGCCGCTTGTGCGCCTGTTGCAGGG
>JBGQCE010000516.1:0-3302 GCA_041495185.1 Bradyrhizobium sp. | reverse complement strand
GGAACGGCAGCATCACGCCGCGGACCCGTTCCGCACCCAGCGCATCGACCGCGATCGCCGCGCATAGCGCTGAGTCGATGCCGCCGGAGACGCCCAGCAGCACGCCTGGAAATCCGTTCTTCCCGACATAATCGCGCAAGCCCAGCACGCAGGCCGCATAATCGCCCTTGTCGCCGTCGACCGCAGGTGCAACCGGCCCGCTGCAGCGCCAGCCAGCGGCAGTCTTGCTCCAGCGCAACGTCGTGATGTTTTCGGCAAATGCCGGCAATTGTGCCGCTACCGAGAGATCGGCGTTCAGCGCAAACGAAGCGCCATCGAAGACAAGCTCGTCCTGCCCGCCGACCTGATTGAGATAAATCAGCGGAAGCCCGCTTTCGGTAACGCGGGCCACCGCGATCGACAGCCGCACATCGTTCTTGTCGCGCGCGTAGGGTGAGCCGTTCGGCACGACCAGAATTTCCGCGCCGGTCTCCGCGAGACATTCGACGACGTTCTCGTAGTCTTCCGACTCCTCCAGCCAGATGTCCTCGCAAATGGGGACACCGACCCGGATGCCGCGGATCGTCACCGGGCCCGCGGCAGGACCGCGCGCGAACAGGCGTTTTTCGTCGAACACGCCGTAATTCGGCAGGTTGGCCTTGAAACGAATGGCTGCGATGCACCCTTCGTCCAGCAAGGCACAGGCATTGTAGAGCTTGCCGTCCTCGACCCAGGGACTGCCGATCAGGACAGCCGGCCCGCCGTCGGCGGTGTCTCTTGCAAGCCCTTCGACAGCGGCGCGGCATGCCGACTGAAACGCCGGCTTCAGGACCAGGTCTTCCGGCGGATAGCCGGCAATGAACAGTTCGGGCAGGACCACGAGATCGGCGCCCTCAGCACGCGCCTGCGCGCGCGCCGCGCGCGCCTTGGCGGCATTGCCGGCGACATCGCCGACCGTCGGATTCAGCTGGGCGAGCGTAATGGTAAACTGAGCGGCGCGTTCGGTCATGGTGCGATGGTGCCTTGCGCACGGGCAAACTGCAATCGCATGCTTTAGATCGCGCCCATGCGTTCGGCGATGGCAAACAACCAGAACAGGCCGGCCGTGACCAGCGCCACGCCCACCGCCGCGGAGCCCATATCCTTGACCCGCCCGATCTGCGGATCATGATCGCTCGTCAGCCGGTCGGCGAGCTTCTCGATCGCGGTGTTGAGCAATTCGACGACCAGCACCAGAACGACGGCGGCGATCAGCTCGACCCGGCGCATCGTGGTCGCGCCGATCAGCCACGCCAGCGGCAAGGCGAGCACAAGTGCTACGAGCTCCTCGCGAACGGCCTGCTCCGAGCGGATAGCAAAGGCCAGGCCGTTGCGCGTATTGATCGTGGCCCGCCAGAACCGCAGCAACTCAGAGTCCCGCCGCGACCGGCATCGGTTTGACCTTGCCGCTGCGTTCCTGCTTGAGCAGTTCGGCGATCAGGAAAGCCATGTCGACCGACTGCTCGGCATTGAGGCGGGGATCGCAGACTGTGTGGTAGCGATCGCTGAGATCCTCATAGGTAATGGCGCGCGCGCCGCCGATGCATTCGGTGACGTCCTGGCCGGTCATTTCCAGATGCACGCCGCCGGCATAGGTGCCCTCGGCCGCGTGGATGGTGAAGAACGACTTCACCTCCGACAGGATGCGGTCGAACGGGCGGGTCTTGTAGCCGCTGTTGGAGGCAATGGTGTTGCCATGCATGGGATCGCATGACCAGACGACGACACGACCTTCGCGTTGCACGGCGCGGATCAACGGCGGCAAATGATCGCCGACCTTGTCGGAACCGAAGCGGTTGATCAGCGTGAGGCGGCCGGGCTCATTGTCGGGATTGAGCACGTCGATCAGCCGCAACAACTCGTCCGGCTTGAGTGACGGACCGCATTTCAATCCGATCGGGTTCTTGATGCCGCGGAAATATTCCACATGGCCGTGATCGAGCTGACGGGTGCGGTCGCCGATCCAGATCATATGGCCCGATGTCGCGTACCAGTCGCCGGTCGTGGAATCGACCCGGGTGAAGGCCTGCTCATAGCCGAGCAGCAGTGCTTCGTGGCTGGTGTAAAAATCGGTGGCGCGCAGCTCGGGGTGGCTTTCGAGATCGAGCCCGCAGGCGCGCATGAAATTCAGCGCGTCCGAGATGCGATCCGCCAACTCCTTGTAACGGCGCGCCTGCGGAGAATCCTTCAGGAATCCAAGCATCCACTGGTGCACGCTGCCGAGATTGGCAAAGCCGCCGGTCGCAAAGGCGCGCAGCAGATTGAGCGTCGCCGCCGACTGGCGATACGCCATCAGCTGACGCTGCGGATCGGGGGTGCGCGATTGCAGCGTGAAGGCGATATCGTTGACGATATCGCCGCGGTAACTCGGCAGCTCGACGCCGTTGATCGTTTCGGTCGGCGAGGAGCGCGGCTTGGCGAACTGTCCGGCGATGCGGCCGACCTTCACCACCGGCACCGCACCGGCATAGGTCAGCACCACAGCCATCTGCAGCAGCACGCGGAAGAAGTCCCTGATATTGTTGGCGCCATGCTCGGCGAAGCTTTCGGCGCAGTCGCCGCCTTGAAGCAGGAAGGCCTCGCCTGCGGCTACCCGCGCAAGCGCCTTTTTCAGGTTGCGGGCCTCGCCTGCAAAAACCAGCGGAGGAAACGTGGCAAGCTGCGCCTCGACATCGGCCAATGCCTTCGCATCGGGATAATCGGGTATCTGCAGCACCGGCTTGGCGCGCCAGCTGTCGGGTGTCCACCGCTCGGACATGACGTTTACTCCTGAGCAAAAACCGCTACTTACCCGCCTTCGCTAAAGCTTCGGCGGGCCACCACTGGAAGGCCCGGCGAAGCCTTGGCGTAGTCGGGTCGGTAGCGGCGAAGGGCCGGGTTATACACAGGCTGATAGCGGACCGCCAGTTGGAATTCAGCACCTCAAGACAACCCCTTGCGGCAAAAGCCGAATTCGCATTTGCTGGAGGAGCGCGAATGCACGGGGGAAATCGCGGTGGCAGAAGCTGCGCTGGACGACGTTTTCATCGATGACATCTCCTTCCCCGCGACCGATGGTTACTTGCTGGGGGCGACGCTGTTTTTGCCCCGCGGGGCGAAGCGCAATGCGGTCCTGATCAATTCGGCCACGGCTGTGCCGCGGAAGATCTACCGGGGTTTCGCCGGATATCTGGCGCGGCGGGGCTGCGCGGTCCTGACCTATGATTATCGCGGCACCGGCGACAGCAGGCAGAAAGCGCTGGTCGGTTATAACCAGCCGAAATCGCTGGTCGGCTTCAAGGCCT
>JBGQCE010000515.1:0-3302 GCA_041495185.1 Bradyrhizobium sp. | reverse complement strand
TGGCCGAAGGTGGAAAAGCTGAACGGCTCGAGCTGCCGTTTCGCTCTCTGCGCCAGGATCACATCCGCGGCATAGGCACCTGACGCAATCGCGACGAACGCGGACATCCGGTAGGGCGCACCGGTCGGCGCGACCGGATGGGCGGCATCTCCGACCGCGATGATATACGGGTGAGAGGTTGACCGCAGGCTGGGATCCACCCAAATCCGGCCCTGCGGGTCGGTTGCGAGACCGGCGAGGCTTGCGACCGGCGCCGAGCGCAATCCGCCCGACCACACGCAGATGTCAAAGGGAATGCATTGCCCCTTGTCGGTCACGACCTCGGCTGCACGCACCTCGGTAACCGTCTCCCGGTCGATCATTCCGACGCCGAGCCGTGCCAGCTCCGTGCGTATGGCGCTTTCGACCCGCGCTCCCTTGATATCACCGCATCGTGAGCTGCTGATCATGGTCACCTGCGCGTTCGGCCAGGCGGTCTTGATTTCGCCTGCGACTTCGACCGAGGTTTCGGCGCCGCCGACCGTGATGATGCGCATCGGCCGATCCGTATTTTCCCGCAACCTGGCCCGGAGAGCCGACGGAGATCGCGGACCTTCGGCGGCCTCCAGGCGATAGGCGTGCTCGGCGGCGCCAGGCACGCCGTCCACATCGACGCGCGAACCCAGCGCATAAATGGCCTGATCGAACATGATCTCCCGCTCCTGGCCGCCGGAGGCGATCCGAATGCACCGTCGGCTTGCATCGAGGGAGGTGATGCTGCCGCAAATGAACTCGATATTGCTGCCGGCGAGGAAGGCTGAAATCGAGGGGATGCGCGGCGTGACCTCGGTCACGATGCTCTCCTGCAGCCTCACGCGTTCCAGAAACAGATCGGAAGCACTTATCAGGGCGATGCGCCGGGTCTCTTTCTTTCGATCGAGACGCAGCGCAGCCATGAGCCCGGCATAGCCGGCGCCCAAAATCACAATATCGTAGGCACGGGAGTTCCCCGTCGTTTCTGCCGCGTTCATACAAGTCTCCGCTGATCGGTGTCCCCTGGAATAAGACACGCCAGCAGGCCGAAACGTGACATCGGGGCCGGGCGGAAATCGACTGCCTGTCAGGATTGGGAGGCGCCGTCGGCTTGTGAATGTGCCTTGATGAAGCCGATAAAGGCCTTGAGAGCCGCCGGAATTTGGCGCCGGCTGGGATAGTAGAGATAGAAACCGACCGAGCGTGGCGCCCAATCCTCCAACAGGGGAACCAGTCGTTTCCTGGCAACCTGGGCATCGATCACGCTAAGCGGCAGGCGGGCTAAGCCGACCCCGTCCAGCGCAGCGCGGATCGCGAGGTCGCCATCGCTGACGATGAGAGAGCCTTTGACCACGACCTCCATGCTCTTCCCGCGCTTTTCGAATGCCCAGGGTTGCATTGCGCCACTCGCAAAGCGCAAACGGATGCAATTGTGTGACTGCAGATCTCCCGGCACTTTCGGATGGGGGTGTCGACGCAGATAGTCCGGAGATGCAACGACCGTGGGGCGCGCATCCTCGCCCACGCGAACCGCGATCATATCCCGCCCGACGCGATGACCGGGCCGGATCCCGGCGTCGAAGCGATCGCGAACGATGTCGGTCAACGCACTGTCGGTGATGATCTCGAGGCTAATCGCGGGATATGCGATCAGAAATTTCGAGAGGATTGGCTCGATCACCATTTTTGCGGCCGGGCGTGGAACGGTGAGACGAAGGTGGCCGCCCGGCTTGTCGCGGAACACGTTGACAGACTCCACTGCAGCCTCGAAGCTGTCGAGCGCCGGCCGCAATTCCGCCAGCAGGCGCTCACCGACCTCCGTCAGCGCGACGCTGCGGGTGGTCCGGTTGAGCAGCCTCACTCCAAGCTTCTCTTCGAGACCGCGGATCGTTTCGCTGAGCGCGGATCGCGAAATGCCAAGGTGAATTGCAGCCTTGGCGAAGCTGGAACGTTCGGCGATCGCCACGAAGGCGTTCATCTCGGCAAACCCTAACTTCCGCATTGATCGGAATCTCCGAATATCTCATACGGATAATGCCAGATTGTCGAACAAACGGCAAAGCCTTACTTCCCCGGCAGGTTAGAATGCGGCTTTGCGACGTCCTCGCCTGGACGTCGCCCGATCTCTGCCGCGCATTCGACGGAGAACCTGTCATGACCCTGGTTTCGCGATACCATCCGCTGTTGGTGGCACTGCACTGGATACTGGCGGTGCTGATCGTCGCCGCGCTGGCGCTGGGCGCCCTGGTGATGGTCAAGCTGCCGAACAGCGATCCCATGAGATTGGAGGCGCTCCGCAGCCACATGATCGGGGGCAGCTTGATCCTGGTGCTGATGCTCGTCCGTCTGGTCGTGCGCATGCGAACCGAACACCCGGCTCGACCGTCGACTGGAATTCGAGTGCTGGACCAGCTGGCATGGGCTTCGCACCGGTTGCTGTATGTGGCCGTGCTCGGCCAGGCGATAAGCGGTGTCGTTATGGCGCTGCAGACCGGTTTCCCGGGCATCGTCTTCGGCGGCGGCACCTTACCCGCCGACTTCTGGGTCTACCCGATAAGGTCCGTGCATTATCTCTTCTCACGGACGCTGATGGCGCTGATCGCGCTCCACATCATCGGCACGCTCTACCATACGCTGATGCTGAGGGACGGACTGCTGAGGCGGATGTTCTTTGGCCGCCGCATCGTCGCCAAGATCGATTTCGCTTCGGCTCCTGCCAAATCCATTTCGGAGACGAGATCATGAACTATTTGACGCCCGCGCAGGCATCCGCGCAATTCATCACCTTGTTCGTGCTGGTCATGGTAGCGCGATGGTACGTGGTTCCATGGCTCAACAGCATCGCACGCGCCGATGCGCTCATCGCGCTGCTATGGGTGCACGTATTCCGCTATGTCGCGTTGCAGGTATTTTCAGCGCGGCACACCGGCTTTCCGATATCCGACGGCGGCGCGATGGAGATTGTGGTCGGCGACGTCGCCGGCGCCGTCATCGCATTCATTACGATCGCGTTGCTCCGGCGCCGGGCTCGCTTCGCAATTCCGCTGGCATGGCTGCTGGCGGCGGAAACGGCCTACGATACCGTGTCCAACATCCACGGTGGCGTTCAGGAGCACCTGATGGGCGCCGCCAGCGGCGTCACCTGGATGATTTTGGTTTTCTTCGTACCGATGGTGGTCGTGAGCGGTATGCTGATGGTCTGGCAGCTTTATGCGAGGAGGGGAGAGGAACTCGGCTCCTCTCAAGAGCGCGGCATGGCGGCAAGCGACGCGCCGCTGCGCCGGGCGTTC
>JBGQCE010000514.1:0-3334 GCA_041495185.1 Bradyrhizobium sp. | reverse complement strand
GTGGGGATGGAAGCGTGCGACAATCGCGCTCGCAGCAGGCGCGCTGTCGGTGCTTGCGATGGCGCCGTTCAATGCATGGCCGGTGCTGTTTCTGACTTTTCCGGTCATGGTCTGGCTGATCGACGGCGCCGGCGCCGGGCGCTGGCGCGGCGTGCCGGCAGCGGCGATGGCCGGCTGGTGGTTCGGGCTCGGCTATTTCGTGCCGGGATTGTACTGGATCGGCGACGCGTTCCTGGTCGATGCATCGACCTTCGCCTGGCTGATGCCGTTCGCCGTCCTCGGCCTGCCCGCCTATCTCGCACTGTTCACCGCCCTTGGCTTCGCGCTGGCGCGTTTGATCTGGACCCGGGACGCTTCGCGGGTGATCGCGCTCGCCGCGTCGCTCACGATAAGCGAATGGCTGCGCGGTCAAGCGCTGACGGGTTTTCCCTGGAATGCATTCGGCTACGCGCTATCAGAACCGCTGGCGCTGGCGCAGACCGCGTCGCTGATCGGTCTTTGGGGTCTGACGTTTCTCAGCGTAGCCATCTTCGCAAGTCCGGCCGTGCTGATCGATGGAAATTCACGCGGAAGGAAACCGTGGATCGCACCTGTGATGGCCGCGCTGCTGCTCGTCGTCATGGGAATTTTCGGCGCCGTCCGGTTAGGCCTGCAACCGACCTCGACGGTTGCAAAGGTCAAGCTGCGGATCATGCAGCCCAACCTGCAGCAGGACGCCAGATTCAATTATTCCGCCAAGCCGGAGGTAATGCAAAAATATCTGACGCTGTCCGATCGCGCCTCCGGGCCGCAATCCACCGGCGTGCGCGACGCCAGCATCCTGATCTGGCCGGAATCGGCGTTCCCGTTTTTCCTGACGGGCGAAGCCGATGCGATGGCGCAGATCGCCGAGCTCCTGCCCAAGGGCACCGTCCTGATCACCGGTTCGGTGCGCGCGCCTGATCATCCGCCCGGCACCAGGGTGACGCGCGCCTACAATTCGATCTATGTCATCGACCACGACGGCAGCGTGCTGTCGGTTTACGACAAGCTGCATCTGGTGCCGTTCGGCGAATATTTGCCGTTCCAGAACTGGATGGAAAAGCTCGGCTTCGTGCAGCTCACCAAGGTTCAGGGCGGATTCATTCCGGGCACGCTGCGCCGCACGATGGCGATACCGAATGCGCCGCGCGCGCTACCTTTGATCTGCTATGAAACAATCTTTCCCGGCGACGTTGCGGCGGACGACGGGCGCCCGGGCTGGATCGTCAACCTGACCAATGACGGCTGGTTTGGAATCTCAACCGGGCCCTACCAGCATCTGCAGCAGGCGCGGCTGCGCGCGATCGAGCAAGGACTGCCGGTGATCCGTGCAGCCAACACGGGCATTTCCGCTGTTATCGATCCGTTGGGGCGGATTGTCGCACGGCTCGGTCTTGGCGTCGAAGGCGTGCTGGATTCGAGCCTGCCGTCGGCGATCGCGCCGACCGTTTACGCGCGCAGCGGCGACATTCCCGCCAGGATCATCGTCGCCGCCGGCCTGATCTTCGTCATTCGGCGACGTGTTGCGAAGCGGACTCCGTGACCACCGCAGTTTCGAGGCAGGTTTCGATTGCGGGAAATCCGGCAGTTGACAGACCGGCGGCACCATTCGCATTCTGTTCCGAACGACCCGGCCGGTTCATTGCTCAAATTGTCTGCATTCCGCCCCGAAGCTTCCGGGCGAGATTTGACGGCATGAGCGCCTGAGGCATACTCATCAGGCGCAATTCCAAGGAGTGCTGGAGATGTCGACCAAAGCGCCCAACCCTGTTGACAAATATGTCGGCAGTCGTGTGCGCATGCGCCGCATCATGCTGGGCATGAGCCAGGAGAAGCTCGGCGAAGCATTGGGCCTCACCTTCCAGCAGGTTCAGAAATACGAGAAGGGCACCAACCGGGTCGGTGCAAGCCGCATCCAGCAGATCTCCGAAATACTTCAGGTGCCGGTATCGTTTTTGTTCGAGGGAGGCCCCAGCGGCACCGCGAGCACCGGGGGCTTCACCGAAGGGACTTCGCCGGCCTATGTTTCCGATTTCCTGGCGACCTCCGAGGGCCTGGCGCTGACCCGCGCGTTCACGCGCATCACCGACGCCAAGCTCCGGCGCAGCATCGTCGAATTGGTCGAACAGATCGCCGCGCGCGAAGGTCCGGACAAGCGCTGAGCTTTCGTCAGGCGGATTCCGTTTCAGGCGAAAGCGCGCTAGTGTCGCACCGCGCGCGCCCCGCGAAAAAGAAAACCAAGCCGATGACCACAGCCTCTTCCAGCGTTTTCGATTCCAGAACCATCCTCGACGGCATCCGCCGCTGGGTTGAAATCGAAACCCCGACGGAAGCACCCGGTCAGGTCAACCGGCTGGCGACCATGGTCGCGGACGGCTACCGCGATTTGCCTGCCACCATCGAGCGCGTCGCGGGACACTCCGGCTGCGGCGATCATATCGTGGCGCGTTCGTCGTGGGGCCAGGATGCGCCGGGAATCCTGGTGCTGAGCCATCTCGATACCGTGCATCCCCTGGGATTCATCGAACGTCTGCCGTTCAGGATCGAGGGCGACAGCGCTTTCGGCCCCGGCATCTATGACATGAAGGGCGGCGCCTATCTCGCCTATCATGCGTTCAAGCAGCTTGCTGTGAGTGGCGAGCGCTCGCCGCTCGGGGTTACCCAGCTCTACGTCTCGGATGAAGAGATCGGCAGCCCGACGTCGCGGGCGCTGATCGAGGCGGAGGGACGCAAGGCAAAATATGTGCTGGTCACCGAGCCTGCCCGCGACGGCGGAAAAATCGTCACCGGGCGCAAGGGCGTCGCGCGCTTCGAGATATTCGTCAAAGGTGTCCCCGCCCATGCCGGCTCGCGGCCCGAAGACGGCCGCAGCGCGATACGCGAACTCGCCAATGTCATTCAAACGCTGGAAGCCCTGACCGACATGAAGCGCGGCGTCACCGTCAATGTCGGCGTTGTCAGGGGCGGCACCAGGCCGAATGTCATCGCCGAGGAAGCCTATGCCGAGGTCGACCTTCGCGTTCCGACGATTGCGGATGCCGACGATCTGGTTGCGAAAATCCTCAACCTGAAATCACGGACCGAGGGCGTGAGCGTCAAGGTGACGGGCGAATTGAACAGGCCGCCTTACGAGAAGGGCAACGCGGGGGCAGCCCTTTACGAGCATGCCAAAACGCTCGCCGCCGAAATCGGCTTCGATCTGGTGGATACCTCCACCGGCGGCGGCTCCGACGGCAATTTCACAGCACCGCATACGGCGACGCTTGACGGCCTCGGCGTCGACGGCCAGGGCGCGCACACCCATTACGAACAG
>JBGQCE010000513.1:0-3335 GCA_041495185.1 Bradyrhizobium sp. | reverse complement strand
GCCGCCGCTCCTTGATTTCGACTACGAGCTCATTCTGGACGCTCGCAGGTTCGAAAAGCCGGCAAACTATGCGCTGCTCCGCATCACCCGCCTTGGCAGCGACTGCATTGAAGATTGTCTCGACCCATCCAAGCCTCCCGTCATCATTGTCGATCCGCGTGCCGGTCATGGCCCGGGTATCGGCGGCTTTAAGCGCGAGTCGGAAGTCGGCATTGCCTTGCATGAGGGGTATCCCGTTTATTTCGTCGCTTTCTTCCCGGAACCTTGCCCGGGCCAGACGATCGCTGATGTACTCCACGCAATGCGCCGGTTCGTTGAGAATGTCGCCGGTCGCCATTCCGGGACAGCACCGGTCCTTTACGGAAACTGCCAGGCGGGCTGGGCGATTACTTTGCTGGCCGCCGATTGCGAAGGTCTTGTCGGCCCGATTGTCCTGAACGGATCGCCATTGTCCTACTGGTCCGGTGATTCCGGAGTGAACCCGATGCGCATCTCCGGCGGTCTGTTCGGTGGAGCATGGCCGGCCCATCTCGCTGCAGATCTCGGAAATGGGCGGTTCGACGGCGCCTGGCTTGTGCAGAATTTCGAGGGATTGAGGCCGGAAGCCGTATGGGAAAAATACGCGAACCTGTTCTTGCATGTCGACAACGAGCGCGAGCGCTTTCTCGGGTTCGAGCGCTGGTGGGGCAGTTTTTACTTCCTCAGCCGTGAGGAGATTCTTGCCATCGTTGAGAATCTGTTCGTCGGCAATCGGCTGGAACAAGGCACCCTTCGTATCTGCAACGGTTGTTTTGCCGATCTGCGCCGAATTCACAATCCGATCGTCATCTTTGCCTCCTACGGCGACAACATCACCCCGCCCCATCAGGCGATGGGCTGGATTCCGGTTGTCTACAAAGATACGGAGGACTTGAAACGGGCTGGCCAGCGCATTGTCTATCTCCTCAATTCCCACATCGGGCATCTCGGAATTTTTGTCTCTGCTTCGGTCGCGAAGTTGGAGCACCGGGCCATCCTCGACAGCCTGCCCGATATCGCCGCTCTGCCGCCGGGTCTTTACGAAATGAAGATTGACAATCCCACCGGCGATCCGGATTGTCGGAAGGGCGCGTACAAGGTGCGGTTCGAGGAACGGAAGGTCGAAGACATTCGATTCCCGGTTGATCGACCGGCCTTTGCGCGCGTCCGGGAATTCTCTGAGCAACTGGACAGCGTGTACACGGCCACACTTTCAAAGTGGGTTCAGTCAGCGACGAATCCATACACCGCTACGCTCATGGAATGGCTCCATCCGATGCGGGTGAGCCGTAACATCTTCGGCTCATCATTCAACCTAGCCATGCCCGTCATCGCCTCTCTTGCATCGGGGATAAGGAATGACCGGCATGCCGTGCCCGACGACGCTCCTCTCAAGAAAGCCGAGGCGGTGATGTTCGATTCTGCCCGCGAAGCCCTGACCCGTGTTCGCGTAACGCGGGATGATGCGTTGGAGCAGATGTTCGATCGGGTTTATGGCAGTAGAGGCGCGCCAGCCGACGACCATTCGGCGAACGCGGTATAATGATGGCCGATACCGATCAAACGCTTCATCCCGCGGATTCCAGCTCGACAATCGAACCTCCCGTGAGGCGACGGCACTATGAACGGCACTACGCGGAAAGCGTAACAGTGAATGCGAGGACCGAAGACGTTTTTTCCTTCGCAGACGACTTCTCCGAGCTTTCGTCGCATATGAACAAATCGTCCAAGATGATGATGGGCGGACGTATGCAGATATCTTTCGACGATGGCCGCGGCCAGAGAGTCGGCTCGCACGTTCAGATGACCGGCCGGATGATGGGGTTTGACCTCTTCCTCGAGGAGGTGGTCACTGAACGCGTGCCTCCCCGGCACAAGGTGTGGGAGACCGTTGGAAGCCCAACCCTTCTGGTGATCGGCAATTATCGCCTGGGCTTCGATATCGCTTCGAAGGGCAATTCGTCCGATCTTCGCGTCTTCATCGAATACGACCTCCCGTCCTCTCCAAGGCTGCGTTGGCTGGGAAATCTCTTGGGATCAATCTACGCCAAATGGTGCGTCAGGCAGATGGTGAAGAGCGCCCGCCTTCGCTTTATTGAACAACCGTCAAATCGATAGCGGGTTGAGACAGGCCGCTATTCCGCCACCTAAGCGGACACATTGGTCATCAAGCCGGCATCCCGATTGCCGCGGGCATTCTCTATCCGAGTTTCGGCATTCTGCTGTCGCCGATCATTGCCGCCGCGGCGATGGCGCTGTCGTCGGTGAGCGTTGTGGGTAATGCATTGCGGTTGCGCGCGACGCGTTTATGATTTAGCCAACGGATCAGAGATCCCATCCTGCGGTCTGTGGAGTAACCATGGCTAATTTTACGCCGATTTCGGCTGCGGTCGGCGGGGGCCTGATCGGCCTTTCCGCTGTCTTGTTGATGCTGTTGACCGGCCGGATCGCCGGCATCAGCGGCATATTAGGCGGCTTGCTAAATCCCAGAAACGGCGAAATTGGCTGGCGCGTCGCCTTTATTGCGGGGCTCATTCTGGCGCCGCTCATCGCGGCTCGGTTGGGTTATGCGATGCCTTCTCCACAGATGCCGGCAAGCTGGACCGTCATCGTCGGGGCAGGCTTGCTGGTCGGCTTCGGCACCAGGCTTGCCGGCGGGTGCACCTCCGGCCACGGCATCTGTGGAATGGCGCGGCTGTCCGCCCGCTCCATCGCCGCGACCGTCACCTTCATGGTCGTGGCAATCACGACCGTCGCCGTCACCCGTCACCTGCTCTGAGGTTGAATCATGCCGATGATCGCTTCCTTGTTGTGCGGATTGGTGTTCGGCGCTGGTCTGCTGATTTCGGGAATGGTCCAGCCGACAAAGGTCTTGGCATTTCTCGATATTTTTGGTGCGTGGGACCCAAGCCTTGCCGTCGTGATGGTCGCGGCACTCGCGGTGTCGACCCCGGGTTTCATGCTGGCGAATGGCCGTTCGCGGCCACTTCTTGCGACTCGAAGCTTCTGGCCGACCAGGGACGATATCGACCGGCCGCTTATCATTGGCGCAGCGTTATTCGGAATCGGTTGGGGTCTTGTTGGTTTGTGCCCGGGACCGGCTTTGGAAAGCCTGGCGACGCTATCACCGGGCGTAATCGCCTTCGTTGCTGCAATGGCCGCGGGCATGGTTCTTCGCGACCTCTGGCAAAGGTTTCTATCCGTGACGCCGCGAGAAGCGGCGCTGGCGGACCAGCCGCTCAATCGATAGCGGGTCGAGAAAGGCGCGGCACGCCGCCGGCATCCCGATTGCCGCTGATGGCTTCAGATGTCAGGCG
>JBGQCE010000512.1:0-3337 GCA_041495185.1 Bradyrhizobium sp. | reverse complement strand
TAGACCGGCAGGTAGCCCCGGATCAACGGCATAAAGAAAATCGCCAGATTGATCGCAAAACCGAGGCTCCACAGGATCGAGCGAAGCGTCGGCCGATCGCCGAGATAGGTGAAGACATAGGCAATCCGCACGATCAGGAACAATACCGCCAATTCATCGATCAGGCGCTGCGGGCCGTCGCGGAATTCCGCCAGCAACACGGCGGCGGCGAAGAACGGGAACGCCTCGATGCCGTTCTGATGTGCGCCCAGCGCGCGGGCACGGATCGGATCGGCATAGAAGGCGGGGTCGCGCGGCCTGGAATTGTCGAAACCGCGAAACCCGATCCACTTGATCGACGCGATCGTCAGCAGATAGAGCATCAGCGTTCCGAAAACGCACCATTCGGCGACCGTCATGGCTTCCCCCGACGCGGCAGCGGACGATGCTGCGCATCGCCTGGACCGGACAATGCTTCGCATCGCCGGGCAATAGGTGACAGTATCGAACCCGGCATTATCTTGACAAGGATGGTGCAACGCGCGATGCCACGGGCATTATGACAGCGGTCGTATCAATTGAAAGCGCAAAGCCTGCAGCCGAGGTGAAGCCGGAGCGCGTCGGCGTGCTGCTGGTCAACCTCGGTACTCCCGACACCGCGGATGCCAGGGGCGTGCGCGTCTACCTGAAGGAGTTTCTAAGCGATCCCCGGGTGATCGAAAATCAGGGCTTGTTCTGGAAGCTGGTGCTGAACGGCGTCATCCTGCGCATCCGCCCCGGCCGCAAGGCGCGCGATTACCAGAAGATCTGGAACACCGAGAAAAATGAATCTCCGCTCAAGACCATCACCCGCGCGCAGGCCGACAAGCTCGCTGCGGCCATATCGGACCATGATCATGTCGTGGTCGATTGGGCGATGCGCTACGGCAATCCCTCGATCAAGTCGCGGATCGATGCGCTGATGGCGCAGGGCTGCGACCGGCTGCTGGTGGTGCCGCTCTATCCGCAATATTCCGCCGCGACATCGGCCACCGTGTGCGACGAAGTATTCCGCGTGCTCAGCCAGATGCGGGCGCAACCGACCTTGCGGGTGACGCCGCCTTATTACGACGACCCTGACTATATCGAGGCGCTGGCGGTCTCCATCAATGCGCATATCGCGACGTTGCCGTTTCAGCCCGAGCTGATCGTGGCCTCGTTCCACGGCATGCCGCAGAAATATGTCGACAAGGGCGATCCCTACGAGGCGCAATGCATCGCGACGACTGACGCGCTGCGCAAGCGCATGGGCGGGGATGCCTCGAAACTGCTGCTCACCTTCCAGTCGCGCTTCGGCTTCGACGAATGGCTCAAGCCCTACACCGACAAGACCATCGAGCAACTGGCAAAAGACGGCGTGCGCCGCATTGCGGTGGTGACGCCCGGCTTTTCCGCCGATTGCCTGGAAACGCTGGAAGAAATCGCGCAGGAAAATGCCGAGATCTTCAAGCATAATGGCGGCGAGCAGTTTGCCGCGATTCCTTGCCTCAACGACAGCGATCCCGGCATGGACGTCATCCGCCAGCTAGTGCTGCGCGAGCTCCAGGGCTGGATTTGACGATTTAGGAAATGGGCACGATGAGGCGCCGGCTCTTCTCGCCACCGCCGATGAGGTCATCGAATGAGACAGTTAACGGCCGAATACACGGCCCGGTGACACACGGTGTTTTCCCAATCACACGAGCCACTTGGCCGACGCCCGGATGGTTACATCTGGCGGCCCGCAAACTCATACATAGCTATCCGGTCTGAGAACGGCCGGGTGAACCGGCGCCGCTGGCATGCCGACAAAACGATGCGGCATTCGTGATACATGTTTGGCGAGGAATTCGTGCGGGCTACTTTTTTGTCCCGCCTTGGAGGATTTATGACCGGTTTCGACATTTTCGCGATTGCGCTGGTGCTGCTGGTTATCTTTACGCTGTTCGCCGGCATCAAGACGGTGCCGCAAGGGTTTGACTGGACCATCGAGCGGTTCGGCAAATACACCCGCACGCTGGCGCCGGGGCTGAACATCATCATCCCCTATTTCGACCGCGTCGGCCGCAAGATGAACATGATGGAGCAGGTGATCTCTATTCCGGAGCAGGAGGTGATCACCAAGGACAACGCCACCGTGACGGTGGACGGCGTCGCGTTTTTTCAGGTGTTCGATGCCGCAAAAGCGAGCTACGAGGTATCCAATCTCAACCAGGCGATCATCGTTCTGACCATGACCAACATCCGCTCGGTGATGGGCGCGATGGATCTCGACCAGGTGCTGTCGCATCGCGACGAGATCAATGAGCGGTTGCTGCGCGTGGTCGATGCGGCGGTGTCGCCGTGGGGCTTGAAGGTCAACCGCATCGAGATCAAGGACATCGTGCCGCCCGCCGACCTCGTGGAGGCGATGGGACGCCAGATGAAGGCCGAGCGCGTCAAGCGCGCCGACATTCTGCAGGCCGAAGGCCAGCGGCAATCGGAAATCCTTCGCGCCGAAGGCGCCAAGCAGGGCCAGATATTGCAGGCCGAGGGCCGCCGCGAAGCCGCGTTCCGCGACGCCGAGGCGCGCGAGCGCTCCGCCGAAGCCGAAGCCAAGGCGACGCAGATGGTCTCGGACGCCATCGCCAAGGGCGATGTCGCCGCGCTGAATTATTTTATCGCCGACAAATATATCAAGGCGTTCGGGCAGCTTGCGGATTCGCCGAACCAGAAGATCATCATGCTGCCGATCGAGGCGATGAGCATTTTGGGTTCACTTGCCGGCATTGGCGAGATCGCGAAAGCAACCTTCGGCGAAAGCGCGGCTTCCGCCGCTGCGGCCGCCCGCCGTTCCTCGGTGCCATCAGCGGGGCCGAATCCGCCGCCGGTAACGCCGCGGGCATGAGGCTCACACCATGACCGAGATGTTCTCCACGCTTGGCACTTGGAACTGGCTGATCTTCGGCATCGTGTTGATGGCGCTGGAACTGCTCGCGCCCGGTGTCTTCCTGTTCTGGCTCGGGCTCGCGGCCTTGCTGGTCGGATTGCTGTCGTTCGCGATCCATCCGTCCTGGCAGATGCAGATCCTGATGTTTGCGATTTTCGCGGCCGCCGCGGTGCCGCTGTGGCGGCGCGTCGCGCGCAGCAGCAAGGCGGTCAGCCAAAGTAATCCGTTTCTCAACAAGCGCGCGGACGCGCTGGTCGGCCGGGTGTTCACGCTGGAAAAGCCGATCATCGACGGATTGGGCACGGTGCGGATCGACGATACGATCTGGCGCGTCGCCGGTCCCGATGTGCCGGCCGGCAGCCGGGTCAGAATCGTGCAGGCCGATGGCGCCAGCCTGACGGTGGCCGCCGC
>JBGQCE010000511.1:0-3341 GCA_041495185.1 Bradyrhizobium sp. | reverse complement strand
GTCCTCGACCGCCATGCGGACCACGCGCCGCGCCAGAAACAGGGGATCTTCGCCGGCGTCCATCATGCGCGCGAGATAATACAGGGCCGCGTCGGGATCGGAGCCGCGCACCGATTTATGCAGCGCCGAGATCAGATTGTAATGACCATCGGCTGACTTGTCATAGATCGGCGCACGGCGCTGCAGGATGTCCTGCAGTTGTTCCGCGTTGAAAGTCTCGCCCTCGCGCGCGGCGCGCCAGACTTCTTCCGCGAGCGTCAGCGCGGCACGGCCGTCGCCGTCGGCCATGCGCACCAGCACGGCGCGGGCTTCAGCGTCGAGCGGCAGTTTCCTGCCTTCGATCCTCTCGGCATGGGCGAACAGCTTTTCGATCGCAGCCGGGTCGAGCGAATGAAACACCAGAACGCGCGCCCGCGACAACAGCGCGGCGTTGAGTTCGAACGAGGGATTTTCCGTGGTTGCACCGACCAGCACCACGGTGCCGTCTTCCATCACGGGCAGAAACGAATCCTGCTGCGCGCGATTGAACCGATGCACCTCATCGACGAATAGCAGGGTCCCCTTGCCCATTTCGCGCCGCGCGCGCGCCGCATCGAACGCCTTCTTCAAATCGGCCACGCCGGAAAACACCGCCGAAATCTGCTCGAAATGCAGTTCGGTGGCATCGGCCAACAAGCGCGCAACCGTGGTCTTGCCGGTACCCGGCGGTCCCCAGAAGATCAGCGAGCCCAGCGTCCGCGTCGCCAGCATGCGCGTCAGCGCGCCGTCGGGTCCCAGAATGTGATCCTGTCCGACGACATCCGAAAGCGTGCGCGGGCGCAATTTATCCGGAAGCGGATGCGGGGCGTCCTGCTCCATTCCCGCGGCAGCGAACAGGCTTGTACCTTCGCGTGGTCGCTTCGGTGTCATCCGCCGAGCGTAACGTTGATCTGCTGACCGCCGCGTACCACGGTGATGCGCCAGACCCTGGCTGCCTCGCGCGTCGCCTTCTCAAGATCGCCGGTTTTGACGATCTTCTGGTTGTTCACCGAGGTGATGATGTCGCCCTTCTGGAAGCCGACGCTGGCGGCGGTTCCGCCGTCGGCGATATCGGTCACCACGACGCCTTGGGTGTCCGCATCCAGATGCAGCTCGTCAGCCACGGCAGGCGAGATGTTCGCGACCTTGGCGCCCTGGAATGGCGAGCGCCCTGTCAGGACGATTTCGTTGCGGCCGGTATCCGGGGCGGTTTCAAGCGGCACGGTCAGCTTCACCGTCTTCCCGGCGCGCTGCACATCGATCTGCGACGTTCCGCCGAGCGGGCGTGTCGCAAAGCGGTAATCGAATGCATTGGGATCGTCGACCGTCTGCCCGTCAATCGCGACGATCAGGTCGGACGACTTCAGCCCGGCCCGCGCCGCCGGGCTGCTCGCAACAACACTGGCGACCAGCGCTCCGGTCGGGAGCTTGAGCCCGAGCGTCTCGGCGATCTCCGGCGTCACCGCTTGCAACCGCGCGCCAAGCCAGGGTCGTTTCACGGCCTTGCCGCCGCTCTTGGCGGAGGCAACAACAACGCGCACCATGTTGGCAGGAATGGCAAAACCGATGCCCTGCGAGCCACCGGAGCGCGAGAAGATCGCGGTGTTGACGCCGGCGAGCCTGCCGGTCATGTCGACCAGCGCGCCGCCCGAATTGCCCGGGTTGATCGCAGCATCGGTCTGGATGAAGAACTGATAGTCGGTGATGCCTACTTGCGTGCGCGCCAGCGCCGAAATGATTCCGTGGGTCACGGTCTGGCCGACGCCGAAGGGATTGCCGATCGCAAGCACGACGTCGCCGACCTGCAATTCATCGGAGTTGGCGAAATCCAGCGTCGCGAATTTTTCCTTCGCGTCTTTCAGGCGCAGCACCGCAAGATCGGTGCGGCTGTCCTTGAGAACGATCTCGGCGTCGAATTCGCGCTTGTCGGAGAGCGATACCTTGACCTGATCGGCGCCTTCGATGACGTGGTTATTGGTCACGACCAGGCCGGATGGATCCACCATTACGCCCGATCCCAGCGACCGCTGCATCTGTTCCGGCTGCTGGCCGGGCACGCCGAAGAAACGGCGGAAGATCGGGTCATCGAGCAGCGGATTGCGATTCTGCACCACCTTGGCGGCGTAGACGTTGACCACGGCCGGTTGCACGCGCTGCACGATCGGCGCGTAGGAGAGCTTCAGCTCCGCCGGTGAGGTTGGCACGCGCCGGTCCTGGGACATTGCCGGAGCGGTCGCAGCCCAAAGGACGAACAACGCCGTGAAAAAGCGAACAACGATCATGCAAGGGATTCCCGAGGATTGGTCCGGCGAATATAGGCTTCCCGGCTCGCGAATAGAAGTGATTGGAAGCCTGGCGCGGGCCGGTTATGGCAGGATTCGGCGGGGTAATCGCGCCAAGCCATCAGGCTTTCCGCTCGATACTTGCAATTCCTCGGGGAAACCGCACGTAGTGGTTTCGGAGCGGCAATCGTCCGCCGAATACAGGGAGAAAAGCCAAATGAAGGCCGTCGGATACAAGAAGTCCCTTCCCATCGACGCCGCGGATGCGCTGATCGATTTCGAGGCCGCAAAATCAGCACCGACCGGTCGCGACATCCGCGTTGCCGTCAAGGCGATCTCGGCCAATCCGGTCGATTACAAGGTCCGCAAGCGCGCGGCACCACCGGAGGGCGAGACCAAGATTCTCGGCTACGACGCCGCCGGCGTTGTCGATGCGGTCGGTCCCGAAGTCACCCTCTTCAAGGCCGGCGACGAGGTGTTCTATGCCGGCTCGATCCAGCGGCAAGGCACCAATTCGGAATTTCACCTGGTCGATGAGCGGATCGTCGGCCGCAAGCCGAAGACGCTTTCATTCGCCCAGGCCGCGGCGCTACCGCTCACCTCGATCACCGCGTGGGAACTATTGTTCGATCGCCTCGGCGCCGTGCCCGGCAAGAGCGTCGACCCGCGCACGCTGCTGATCGTCGGCGGCGCCGGCGGCGTCGGCTCGATCCTGATCCAACTCGCACGCCGTCTCACCGGCCTCACGGTTGTAGCAACCGCGTCCCGGCCAGAATCGCAAAAGTGGTGCCTCGATCTCGGCGCGCATGCGGTGATCGATCACGCAAAACCGATGAAGGAACAGATCGAAAGGCTGAAACTCCCGCCGGTCGGCCTGATCGCAAGCCTCACCAACACCGACCAGCATTACAAGGCGCTGGCGGATATCATCGCGCCGCAGGGGAAATTCGGATTGATCGACGATCCCCCGGAATTCAACGTCAGCGTTTTCAAGGGCAAGGCCGTTTCCATTCACTGGGAGTCGATGTTCACCCGCAGTTC
>JBGQCE010000510.1:0-3352 GCA_041495185.1 Bradyrhizobium sp. | reverse complement strand
GGGCGTCATCGACCAGCCCAATATTCCCGGCACCGTCAACGAACATCCGAACTGGCGTCGGCGGCTGCCGCTTGCGCTCGACGGGATTGCCTCCGCGATCGACGTTGCCGCCCTTAAGGCAGCGACGGCGGGGCGGGCGCGGGCCGCGATCTAAGTAGAGGCGCGAAAATAGTTTATGTCGTCCCGGCGAACGCCGGGACCCAAACCACCGAAGTCAGTTGTTAGCAAAGGCAACTGCCACAGCGCCTTAACGAGATGACACGGCGTATGGGTCCCGGCGTTCGCCGGGACGACGTGCGGAGAGCGCGCGTGCTGCCTTCGATTAGCCTGCTCCGTTCCCTCTCAAAATCATCTCAATCGCGCCTGCAAAG
The DNA here is from genome assembly GCA_041495185.1 of Bradyrhizobium sp. Taxonomy (GTDB): domain Bacteria; phylum Pseudomonadota; class Alphaproteobacteria; order Rhizobiales; family Xanthobacteraceae; genus Bradyrhizobium. Next base: position 2,981 of record JBGQCE010000510.1, on the reverse strand, counting down.
CCCTCATCCTCGTTCGACGCCGTGACGTGCGTCGCCTGCTTCTTGACATCGTCGGTTGCGTTGCCCATCGCGATGGAGACACCACTTGTTCTGAACATCGCCAGATCGTTTTCCATGTCGCCGATGGTAGCGACCGCATCGGTCGAAATACCAAGGCGCCGAGCCGTCGCCTGCACGATGGTGCCCTTGTCGCGGCCGGGTGGGGTGATGTCGAGATAATAGCTTTGCGATCGGACCGCAGTGGCCTGCGCACCTATCGCCCTTTGCATCGCAGCTTCGCAGCGTTGCAGCAGCGCCGCGTCGGAACTGGCGCCGACGATCTTGCAGGCGGCCGGGAGATAGGGCGTGAAATCCCCCACGATTTCCGGGTCGGCGCGGATGGCGCGCCTTTCATTCGGGACGTATTCGCCATCTCTGTTACGCGTCAGCCAGAGATCACTGGTGAACAGCCAGATATCGACGCCGAACTCGTTCAATATATCGAGACAGCGTTGTGCCGTGGCTGGAGGGATCAGGTGCTGTTCGATCGGGTTCAGTTGGGGATCGACGATGCAGCTTCCGTTGAAGGACCCGACCGGCAGCGTGATCGCAAGCGGCTCGATCAGAAATCGCATGCCGATGGTCGGGCGGCTGGAGGTGATGGTGAAACCGATGCCGGCGTCGCGCAGCCGGCGCACCGCGCTTTTGGCGTCATCGGTCAGGGTCTTGTTTTTGGTCAGTAGCGTGCCGTCGACATCGGAAACAACAAGCGCGATGCGGGTCATGAACGGTTCCTGCCGGGCGTACCGCCGCGTGCGGGACTTGGCCCCAATTGATTGACGATGTCGTCGACGATGGCCTCGACCGAAGCGTCGATCGACACCGTCACGGGATTTTCGCTTTCGACCGGCGGCTCGAGGGTCCCGAACTGGCTATCCAGCAGGCCCTGCGGCATGAAATGACCTTTGCGCAGCGCCAGGCGGCTCGCGATCAATTCTTGTGTGCCCCTGAGATAAATGATGCGGACATCGCTTCGTCCGTGCACGAGAATGTCGCGATAGGCGCGTTTCAGCGCGGAGCAGGCGATCACCGCATGCTGGCCTGCCTTGCAGACCCGGTCGATTTCGTCGGCGATTGCCCGCAGCCAGGGCCAGCGATCCTCATCGGTCAAGGGGTGACCCGCGCTCATCTTGGTGACATTGGCAGCGGGATGAAACCTGTCGCCGTCCTCGAAAGCCCAGTCCAGCCGCTTGGCGAGCTTGTCGGCGATGGTGCTCTTGCCCGAGCCGGACACGCCCATCACGACAAGCGCGCAGGGAAGCTTTCCGATGTCATTGGTCGGGCGATGATCGTTCACAACCATCCTAACCAGGCTTTCGCCAGCTTCGGCCGTCGCGCTTCAGAAGCTCCTCCGCACCATCAGGACCTTCGCTGCCGGCCTTGTATTGCTCCAGCCCCTTGGCGCCCGCCTTCTTCCAGGCATCCAGAAACGGCTGCACCGCGTGCCAGCTGGCTTCTACGCCATCGGCGCGCTGAAAGAGGATGTTGTCACCGATCATGCAGTCGTAAATCAGGGTCTCATAGCCGGTAGCCGGTTCCGCCTTGAAGTAATCCTTGTAGCGGAATTTCATCTCGACGCCGTCGATCCTGATCGAGGGTCCGGGCACTTTGGTGTTGAACTGCAGCGCGATGCCTTCCGTCGGCGCCACGCCGATCACAAGATAGTTCTCCGCCAGCGTCTCCACCGGGGTGCAGCTGAACATCGCGAACGGCGCCTGTTTGAATTTGATCGCTACTTCCGTGCGCTTGACGCCGAGCGCCTTGCCGGTGCGCAGGTAAAACGGAACGCCGGCCCAGCGCCAGTTGTCGATGGTCAGTTTCAGCGCGGCATAGGTCTCCGTGGTGCTGCCGGGCTTGACGTTCTCGGTCTTGCAATAATCGGGGATTTGGGTGTCGCCGATCTTGCCGTCCTGGTATTGGCCGCGCACGGAATTCTGCAGGGCTTCGGTCTCGCTCTGGGTCTGGATCGCCGCCAGCACGTCGGCCTTCTCCGCGCGCACCGAATGCGCGTCGAATCGGGTCGGAGGCTCCATCGCGACCAGCGACAGCAGTTGGAACAGATGGTTCGGCACCATGTCCCGCAGCGCGCCGGTGGCGTCATAAAAGCTCCCGCGATCGCCGACGCCGAGCGTTTCATCGACCGTGATCTGCACATGGTCGATGTGATTCCGGTTCCAGATCGGCTCGAACATGCCGTTGGCGAAGCGCAGCACCAGGATGTTCTGCACCGTCTCCTTGCCGAGGTAATGATCGATCCGGTAGATCTGGTGCTCGTCGACGATTCTTAGGAGTTCGCCGTTCAGCGCTTTGGCCGAGGCGAGGTCGGTCCCGAACGGCTTTTCGATCACCAGCCGCCGCCACGCGCCGTCTGCCTGGCTCAGCAAACCGGTGCGGCCGAGCTCGCGGCTGATCGGCGCAAACGCCTCCGGCGGTGTTGCCAGATAAAACAGCCGGTTGCCGCCGGTCGAACGGTTTGCTTCCAGTTTCTCCAGTCGTTCTCGCAACGCGTCGAACGAGGCCGGGTTCTTCGGATCGGCTTCAATGGAGGTGACGCATTCCAGCAGGCGTTTGGCGATGGCATCGTCCAACGGGCGAGTGGCGAATTGGCGCAAGCCTTTCATCAGGCTGTCGCACAGCGCATCGTTGGATATGCCCTTGCGGGCAATGCCGACCACGCAGAATTTTTCAGGGAGCAGGTCAGTCACCGCCAGGTTATAGAGCGCGGGGATGACCAGCCGGTGCGCCAGATCGCCTGACGCGCCGAAGATGACGAAAGAGCAGGAGTCGGGCTTCCGTTGTCTTGAAGGAGCGTCTGTCACGAACCCCCGGCCTTTGGCTTAACGGTGCCGGGCGCGCTCTGCCCAGTCGAACCCGGTTCGTTATGGCCACCAAAACCAGCGCGCATTGCCGATAGAATCTTTTCGGCGAAGGTATGTTCCTTG
>JBGQCE010000509.1:0-3354 GCA_041495185.1 Bradyrhizobium sp. | reverse complement strand
TGGAGGCCGCCCTTCGCCGCCCCGCCGGCGATGCCGGCGAACCGCGGGTCGGCGCGCCGCCGGTGGCGCCCGAACCGCCGCCGGCCCGCAGCGCCCCGCGCAACGAGCCACCGGTGGCCCCGCCGGTCGCCCCGCCGCCGTCGAAGAGCGGTTTTGAAAATCTCGAAGACGAGATGGCGTCATTGCTGGGCCGTCCAAAGACCCCTTCGTGAGGTCGGCGAAAGGCCCGCGTAGAGTTTTATTTTTTGCCACACTGATAGCCGCCGGATCGCTGGCGGGTCCCGCCTTCGCGCAAGATATCAGCATCAATCTCGGCCAGGGCAATGGCGGCGTCACCGAGCGCGCGATCCAGCTGATCGCGCTGTTGACGGTGCTGTCGATCGCGCCGTCGATCCTGATCATGATGACGTCGTTCACCCGGATCGTCGTGGTGCTGTCGCTGTTGCGCACGGCATTGGGGACCGCGACCGCGCCGCCGAACTCCGTCATCATTGCGCTGGCGATGTTCCTGACCGCGTTCGTGATGGGCCCGGTGCTGCAGAAATCCTACGACGACGGCATCAAGCCCTTGGTCGCCAACCAGATCGGCGTCGAGGACGCGCTGCAGCGGGCCTCGGTGCCGCTGCGCGGCTTCATGCAGAAGAACGTGCGCGAAAAGGATCTGAAGCTTTTCATGGATCTTTCCGGCGAGCCGCCGCCGGCGACCCCGGAAGCAATGTCGCTGCGGATTCTGGTGCCGGCGTTCATGATCTCGGAACTGAAGCGCGCCTTCGAAATCGGCTTCCTGTTGTTCCTGCCGTTCCTGATCATCGACCTCGTGGTCGCCTCCGTCCTGATGTCGATGGGCATGATGATGCTGCCGCCGGTGGTGGTGTCGCTGCCGTTCAAACTGATCTTCTTCGTGCTGGTCGACGGCTGGTCGCTGGTGGCAGGCAGCCTGGTGCAGAGTTACGGCGGATAGGCTGCCGATTTGCGCCGGCTGCGTTGATGATTGTCCGGCATCTGCAGCAGACCCGACATCGCCGAACGGGCCTCCGCTTCGGGCTTTGGCCCATTCCGGACATCGATGCCGCGTGGAACACGCTGTCACTTAGCTTTTGGAATAGCCACTTCTTCCTGGAAGCAAAAAGGCCCGGCACCAGGGCCGGGCCTGAACCTGGAAAGCGGCGAGAAAATACAGATTACCTGGTGACGTGCGGCCCCCCGAACATCACCACTTAACCAGCACGCCGCCGCCGGCGTAATAGCTCGTCTCATGCGCGTAGTAGATGCTGGCCGCGGTCGTTGACGTCGCGGTGCTCGCCCCGCCGGTGAATGAAGGAGGTGCGATGCCCGGAACGCTCCCGTCGTAATTGAGGCCCGCGAAGCCGCGCAAAGCCACTATCTGCGTCAATTTATAGGCGAAGCCGCCTTCGACATTGGCGAGGAAAACGTTCTTGTTATCGTTGATCGAGAGCGTGCTGGAGCCGTTGAAGCCCGAATTGTTGGAGGTTGACGTATCGTTTCCTGAAAGGGACGTGCGCCGGTTTGCAACACCCACCCAGCTTCCGATCCCGACCGTGAGCGCCGTCGTGACGGGAGCGCTAACATCGACGCCTACCCGCGCGCCGATGTCCGTCCACCTCTCCGTTGTGTCCGCGGAGTATGCAAGTCTATTGTTAGTGATTGGTTGGAGCATTGACTGAGTGAGCGCTTGACCAACGCGGGTATTGCCACCAAACACCGCCAGCGACGGGGTCACCGTGACCAAGCCATATTTCCAGTCGTTTGCGACCTTTCCGTTGAACTGCCATGCACTGTAATCGGTGCTGAAATTACCTGACGTCGTTGGGTTGAAGGTCGGGCCGACGAAAGCTGAACCCGGTTGGCGACCACTTATAAGCTGTATCGCGACATCAGTCGCGGTCGTTGTGGTGAATTGGGATTGGCTTCCGTTTGCCCCTACGTAAGAACCGCCGAGCTCAAACCTGGTGCTCGTTCCCGGAAGGAAGTAGCCGATAGCACTGCGAACCCCGACGCCGTTCAATCCAGGGTCATACGTTTGCAGGGGCCCGATGTTGGTTATATTAGTGGCATCAACGTTGCGCATGCCGAGACTATAGGCCGGCACGTGAACTCTGTCATACATACTGTCGAGCGAGAAGTAGAGGTTGCCGTTAACTGCTGCAGCCGCCGGCGCCTTATAGACCGGCATGAAGGCGGCATAAGCGCTTGCCGCAGCCGGACTGACCGCAGCGGCGGAACCGGTCCGAGCTTGTTTGCTCGCCTTGGGAAGCGGTTCGACACGGCCATCGGTACTTGCCGACCCTGCTACAAGCCCCTTTTCCGTTTCCAGACGGCGAACACGATCACCCAGTTCGGCGTTCTGTCGCTCGAGCTCAAGTCGGCGTATCCGCTTGCGAAGCGCCGCGTTCTCCTTCGCCAAATCCTGATCGGTCTTGGCACCCACATCCGTGGTTTGTGCCATCAGCGGATCTGAATTGATCGCGAGCACAGAGGCGAAAATGCCTGCGGCCACCAAAAATGACTTTTGCATCGCTCCACTCCGGGATTAAATTGCAGCAGGCGCTAATTTAGATGAGCAAGTAGAACATCAAGCTCTCCACTTAACTGTAGTATTATTGCAACATACACCCTTAAACACCCCAAAATCCGTGATCTGATTTCTTCTCTGATCCCGTTTCGCGCAGCCGCGCTTATCTCATCGCATCATGACCCATGGCGCGGCGTCGGACTTGAGTCCGTAATGAGACTCCGAAGCAGACGTGTAACAAGGCGCCGCCGTTCAAGCTACGGGGGCTAGACAAGCGGCCCGCGCATATGAAGCTGACGGTGACACGCCTCGATCAAGGCAAGTACGAAACCGTGGTGATACGCGACGACGGTGTGAGCTATCGTTTGCAAGGCGTTGCGCGCACCTTCGCGATCCCGCATGACCTCGCTCACTTTCTCGTGGAGAACGCGTGCGAGCCAGAGGAGGTCGCAGACGTCGTCGTCTTTCTGTGCTCGGATGGGGCCTCCCATGTGACGGACCACGTCATGCCAATCGATGGCGGCTGGACGGCGCGCTAGCGCGCCACGACCAAACTTTCCATTCATGAAGCCACTTCCGCTGTTGGGGGCACTTAGCGGACATTTCGACCGTGCCCGCGGATGTCCGCCATTGGGCTGCCGGCGTAAAGCGGACATTGCAATGGTCGGGTTTAATGTCCGCTTACGTTTTTACACAACCTGGGTAGAGTCGAGATGTGGCGCGGTGGCTTTAGGTAGAACATATCTGTTGCCGCCCCTTTCGTCTGGCGGTGCCTCAATGGTTCCACCATGACTCCGTTTCCACATCCCGCTCATCGAACC
>JBGQCE010000508.1:0-3359 GCA_041495185.1 Bradyrhizobium sp. | reverse complement strand
TGGCGAGGAGGCGATCACCCGGAGAATATTGCTGCTGCCGGTCTGGTAGGTCAGCGCTTCCGTGAGGTCGCGCGTCTTGGCTTGCACTTCGTCGAATAGCCGGACGTTACCGATCGCGATCACGGCCTGGTCGGCGAAGGTTTGCAGCAGGGTGATTTGCTTGTCGGTGAACGGATTCACTTCGGTGCGGCGAAGCAGGATCGATCCGACACTCTCATTCTCGCGCAGAAGAGGCACCGCCAGGATGCTGCGGATGCCGGGGGTGCCCGTGTAGTCTGACAATTCCTGACTATCGGGGAAATCAGCGCCCTCATCTGAGAGCATATCCCGCACATGCACCGGCTTCCGATCCAGGAACGCTCGCCCGGCGGTCCAGTTGCGACTGATTGGCCATTTTTCGAGATTGATCGCTATTGGACCGTGATGCGCGCTGAAGCGCAGGTCGTTACCGTCTTTCAGCAGCACCACGGCATCATAGGCCTCGCAAAGCTCGCAGGCGCTTTCGACAATGGCTTTGAGAACCGGCCCGACATCGGTCGGCGAGGAAGCGATTACGCCGAGGATATTGCTGCTTCCGGTCTGGTAAGTCAGCGCCTGCGTGAGGTCTCGGGTTTTCGCCTGCACCTCATCGAACAGACGCACGTTCTCGATGGCGATCACCGCCTGGTCGGCGAAGGTCTTGACGAGTTCAATCTGGCGCTGATCAAAAGGACCAGACTCCATTCGCACGAGCACCAGGGCACCCTCCACCCTGTCGTTTCGCAACAAGGGCACGCCGAGGCTAGAGCGAGAGGCGGCGGCGTTGTTGAGCGAGACCAGGGGTAGCGCATATTCGCTATCTTCCAGCATATCAGGAATGACCACGACCTGACCCGAGAGGATAACGCGCGCTGCGGTCGATTGGCGACCCGGGGTGGCGGGGTGCTCCGCCAGGAACTGGACGAATTCCGCGCTTGCACCTGCCGTGGCCCGGTAAGGGAAGACGTCGCCGTCGCGAACGCAGATCGTGCCCCCCGAAGCGCCGATCAGCGTGACGGCAGACGACAGCAGCGTGTCGAAGACGGCCTGCAGATCGAACGCCGAGCGGCTGATGACCTTGAGAACTTCTGCAGTCGCGGTCTGCTGCTGCAGCGATTCACTCAAATCATCGGTGCGCTGGCGCAGTTCCCTGAGCAGCCGGGTGTTCTCGATGGCGATTACGGCCTGCTTAGCGAAGTTGGCGACGAGATCGACCTGTTTGTCGCTGAATGGTCTGACTTCCTGCCGATAGATGCCGATTGTTCCAACTAGCTCGTTCTCCTTGAGCATAGGCACCTGCAAGAGCGTCCGGGCGCCTCCGAGTTCAGCGATGCCGACAATCCCGGGAAAGCGTTCAATGTAGGACTGATCCACCAAAACGTCTGCGACTTGGACCGGCTGCTTCGTGATCGCAACACGGCCCAAAGGGATCTTCGGGTCGGAACGGATTGGGTTTTTACCCAGGAACTCACTGAATGCGGGCGGCAGGTTCCACTTTCCTACGGCGCGAAACTCATTCTCTTCACATAAAAACAATATGGCAAATTCCGCCTCGCAGAGCCGCACGGCGTTCTCCAGCATGGCCTGGAACACCGGCTCCAGTTCGCCAGGTGAAGCGCTGATCACCTTGAGCACGTCGGCGGTGGCGGTCTGCTGTTGCAGCGATTCCGTAAGGTCGCGCGTCCGCGCCTGCACCTCGTCGAACAGCCGCACATTCTCGATGGCGATGACCGCCTGGTCGGCGAAGGTCCGAACCAACTGTATGTGGTGAGCGGCAAACGTGCCTGGCTCCTTGCGCGTGACGCTGATGAGGCCGATGGGCGTTTCGCCATTCATCAGCGGCGTGAACAGCATGCTGCGATAGCCGCGCAATCGCGCCAGTTCCCTGTTCAAATGCGGTACATCATCCGACTCGGTATCAACGATTTGCACGGTCCTGCCGTCGCGAACCAGCATAAAGGGTGGAAATTCGGCAAGTGGCCTGGGGAATGACGCCTTCAAGGCATTGTCCGCCGCCGCATTTGTCGGCGTGAATGCCGCCAGGTGAAGCTCGTCGCCGATAAAGCGCAGCACCGCGGTCGAGAAGCCGCCGATCAGCCTGTTAGAGCTGGTCGCAATGGCTTCGAACACCGGCTGCACGTCCGACGGCGAGCTGGCGATCACCTTGAGGATGTCGGCGGTGGCGGTCTGCCGCTCCAGCGCCTCGTTGGTCTCGTTGAACAGCCGTACGTTCTCGATCGCGATCACCGCCTGGTCGGCAAAGGTTTGGAGCAGGCTGACCTGTTGATCGCCGAAGGCGCCAGGGTCGGCCCAGCCCACCGTGATCGCCCCGATCGCCTCTCCGGTGCGTAACATCGGCACCGTCACCTGGCTGCGCGTTCCCAAGGCCTCGATCATCTGCCGCGACAGTGGAGGCACGGAGTCATCGTGTTGTATGTCGGTAACAAAGTATGGCCGGTGCGACAGCATGACCTGTCCCGCAATCGTGTCGTCGCTTGCGGGTCTTGGGAAAACCTGTTGCACCTTGCCGAGACCCGGCGCGCTCAAGCCGTGACCGGCCACCATCTGAATGACACCGCCATCATAGCGGTACACCCGTCCCATGCGCCCCCCGCACAGCCGCACGGCGCGCTCGACAATAATGTCGAATACCGGCTGCACGTCCGATGGCGAGCTGGCGATGACATTGAGGATTTCGGCCGTCGCGGTCTGCCGCTCCAGCGCTTCCCGGGTTTCGTTGAACAGCCGGGCGTTCTCGATGGCGATGACGGCCTGGTCGGCAAAGGTCTTGAGAAGATCGATAATGTTGGCGGCGAATGGCCCGGGGTCGCGCCGCGTGACACCGATCGTACCGATCGAGACGCCCTCGCGCAACATGGGGACGACAAGGATACTGCGATAACCCCTGGCGCGTGCCAGTTCCTTGACGCCCGGCGGGACATCGGGCTCGGTTTCGATGTCGGTTCGGAAGGCAAGTTTTCCGGTGCGCGCGACCCTGCTGTGAATTCCGGGAGACGAGAGCGGCGTTGGAAACGAGCTTTGCAGCTCCTTATTTCCGGCCTCGCTTCCCGCGGTGAAGGCCGCAAGATGAATCAGGTCGCCGATGACACGCGTGACGGTGGCCGAATGGCCTCCGGACAGCCGCTTCGCGCTTTCGGCGATTGCCTCGAATACCGGCTGCACGTCCGACGGCGAGCTGGCGATGACCTTCAGGATGTCAGCGGTCGCGGTCTGCCGCTCCAGCGCCTCCTGGGTCTCGTTGAACAGCCGCGCGTTCTCAATGGCGATGACGGCCTGATCGGCGAAACTCTGCTGGAGCGCAAGCTCCTCGGCCGTGAAAG
>JBGQCE010000507.1:0-3396 GCA_041495185.1 Bradyrhizobium sp. | reverse complement strand
GCCCGGCGTTGCGCCGTCAAATACGGTATCGCAGACCCACCTGGTCACAGTCGCAAGCAATGATACATTCGTATTCGGTTCGGCCACCGGTGCGGGCGCTAATGCCGAAAGTCCGGACATGACGGAGCGTGGCGGATCCGCGTCGTTCACCGGCGATCAGTTCGCGGCATTGTTTCATGATACGCCGGCCGGGCAACCGCAGACATGGTTTGAGCCGGCGAACGACGGACGCGGCGATACAGTCATCGATTCCGGCCACCACGACGGCATGGCTCAAATGATCGCCGATCTGCATGCGAGCGCCATTTTCATTCACTAGGTCGTCACCGTAGACAACACCGCTCATCGCCCGGCGAACAGGTTGGGATCAGCCGGTTTTGACGCGGATGGGAGCAGCTTTGGCTTGCCTATGACGGCAACAGTTATGGCGCGACCGGTTTCGGTCTTGCTGTGCGGGAGGCGCGCTTGTTGTCCAGGCCCGGAAAGTAGCGGGGTTTATCGACCAACCGCGCGGTACCCATGGCTCGCCAAGTTATTCACTGGGTGTGGCATGGCGAACCACCACGGTGAATTCGTAAAGCCCGTAATCCTGCATGAGGGCAACCGACCGCCCGTATCGCGACCGGCAATAGGCGAGCATGTCGGCGGGATCGGCATAGTAGAGGTTGGGTCGTCGCCGATCCGGGTCGCTCGACATGCTCAGCACATTGAAAGCAAAGCCGCGTCGTCCCGCCTGCGCGAGAATATCAATGGTCTGCTGAACGTAATGGGTCCAAAGGTCGCTCGGAACGTCGCCTTTGACATTGAATATTCCGCTCGCGATCGCGAAGTCGGCGGCTTCCGCGGGCTCTGCTCCTACCCGCCATTGAAGGTCGTTGTTCTCGCCGTGAAGCTCCCGCGCCTTCTCGATCATGCTTGGCGCGATGTCATAACCAATGAACCGGCCGTGGTGGCCAGCGGCGCGAAGAAAGCGCAGGAAGTCCCCGAAACCGCAGCCAAGGTCGATGACAGAGGCGTTGGGGTTACCATCGAGGAGACGAAGAAATTGCCGGTGACGCCGTTCGTGCGAATCGACTCCATTCCAGTCGACGCCCTGCGGCGTTGGGCCATGCGCCGCAAGCTTTGAAGCGTAATACGTCGCGACCTCCGATAGAATCGCAGATTCGAGAGCGTCTTTCATCGCAGGCTTTCCCCAGCCGCCACACCTGACGGCAGCATGATAATACGTGATTTTGGTATCGAGTGGTTATAAACACGTCCTGACAAGGGTGCCCAGAAAACGGCAGGCTGGCATTATCCTCAGACCAAGCGCCGCGCTCAGATGGCGCGCAAAGCCCGTCAACTGCCGGGCCATGAGTTATCACGTGCGCATTTGCATCATCCAGTCCTGTTACCTACCATGGAAGGGTTTTTTCGACCTGATCGGTCGATGCGACGAATATGTGATGTTCGACAGCGTCCAGTACGCGAAGGCGCATTGGCATAACCGCAATCGCATCAAGACCGCGAACGGCGTTCAGTGGCTCACGATCCCGGTCATCACTAAAGGACGTTTCGAGCAGCCGATCGACCAGGTCGAAATCGAAAAGCCATGGGCAGACAAGCATTGGCGCGCGCTCGAACTTGCGTACAAACGAGCGCCATTTTTCGAACAACTCGCGCCCACCGTGAAAGACTGGTACGAACGCGCCGACAAGCAATCGCGGCTGACCGATGTCAACGCGATCTTTCTGCACGGCATCGCCGGCCTCCTCGGACTCAAGACTCGCATCGTCAGGGATGACGCCTACCCGGCGCAGGGCATCAAGACCGAACGGCTATTGGGCATAGCCCGCGCGGCGGGCGCCGATCGCTACCTCAGCGGCCCTTCGGCGCGCGACTATTTCGATGAATCAATGTTCAAGGCGGCCGGGGTCACGCCGGAGTGGATGAGCTACCAAGGCTATCCGGAATACAAGCAGCTTCATGGCAACTTCGAACACGCGGTCACCGCACTCGATCTCCTGTTCAACACCGGTCCGGAGGCACCGCGCTATTTGAACCGTTCGGATTAAGCAAGGCAAATGAAAATGAACTCGCCCGGATAAACTCTGCATCCCTCCGGCGTGAGGGATTTCTATCGTCGCAGGAAAACGCTGAGCACATCGACGACCCGCTGTTGTTGGGCCTCGCCCAGACCAAACCACATCGGGAGCCTGACCAGCCGTTGTGACAACGACGTCGTCAACGAAAGGTCTCCGTGAGAGCGACCGAAACGCATTCCGGCCGGTGAAGAGTGTAACGGAACGTAATGGAACACCGCGCCGATCTTGTTCCGCTTCAATTCGTCAAGAACCTTCTGACGATCGATTTCAGGTGCAAGGAGTATATAGTACATATGACCGTTGTGCTGACAATCGGGGGGCACGATCGGGCGTCGAAATAAGCCCTGCTGCTCAAGTGGCGCGAGCAGTTCGTGGTAGCGTTGCCAGGCCGCCAATCGTCCACTGGTAATCCGTTGGGCTTCTTCCAGCTGGGCCAGGAGAAATGCAGCGGTGATTTCACCGGGCAGGAACGAAGAACCGACATCCTGCCATGTGTACTTATCGACTTCGCCTCGAAAAAATCTGCCGCGATCGGTTCCCTTCTCGCGAATGATTTCGGCGCGCAAGACCAGACTCGGATCGTTCACGAGCAGGCTACCGCCTTCACCGGAAGTAACATTTTTCGTTTCATGAAAACTGAAGCTGCCGAGATCGCCGAGCGCGCCCAGCGCGCGGCTTTTATAGCTCGCCATCACGCCCTGGGCGGCATCCTCGACCACCCTCAGATCGTGTCGCTTGGCGATCGCGATGATGGAATCCATTTCGCAAGACACGCCGGCATAATGCACCGGCACGATTGCCCGCGTGCGTGGCGTGATCGCGGCCTCGATCAACCGTTCGTCCAGATTGAGAGTGTCCTCGCGGATATCAACAAAGACGGGAATCGCGCCGCGCAGGACGAAGGCGTTCGCCGTAGATACGAATGTATAGGATGGCAAAATGACTTCGTCGCCGCTTTCGATGTCCAGCAGCAGCGCGGCCAGGTCCAGCGCAGAGGTGCACGAGTGGGTCAGCAGCGCCTTGGCGCAACCGGTCTGCTGTTCGACCCATTCCTGACAGCGCTTCGTGAACGGTCCATCACCGGAAAGATGATGATTGCGCTGCGCCTCGGCCACATAGACCAGCTCCTTGCCCGTCGCGTAAGGCCAGTTGAACGGAATATAATCTGTCGTCATCGTTTCAACATCACCGGCCTTTGCAAAGGACGTCGAACAAGAGGTTTCGAACGTCGCCAAATTGCCGGTTTTCGTCGCCGGAATCAACAATCGATCCTGGCGCCTGTAGGCAACAAAGCTGATCCTGTGCCGCTGTC
>JBGQCE010000506.1:0-3400 GCA_041495185.1 Bradyrhizobium sp. | reverse complement strand
GAAACCGCACCCGCCAAGCCCGAGGATATTTCGCTGCGCGTGCTGGTGCCGGCGTTCATGATCTCCGAGCTCAAGCGCGCCTTCGAGATCGGCTTCCTGTTGTTCCTGCCGTTCCTGATCATCGACCTGGTGGTGGCCTCGGTTCTCATGTCCATGGGCATGATGATGCTGCCGCCGGTGGTGGTCTCGCTGCCGTTCAAGCTCATATTTTTTGTGCTGGTGGACGGCTGGAGCCTGGTGGCGGGCTCGCTCATCCAGAGCTACGGGACATAAATTCCTGTCATGGCCGGGCTTGTCACCGCAAGTCGGGTGGACCCGACATGCGGCACTTAAATTTTATGCGCAATTCAGGTAACCTCGGGTTGCGCGTGCTATCCACGTCTTCTTATTCTGACTCTAGGCCGTGTACTCATAAATTGAGATTGGTGGGTAACGGTTGGTCAAGTTTCGCTTTACCCCCAACAACGGACATGCGTCGGGCGGGCTGACATGTCCGCTTTGTGCCATAAGCAGACATCGTACGTCGAATTTGAAATGAGAGAGGCCGCCAACTGAGGCGGCCTTATTCGTCCTGTTTCGGTAGTAGTGCGATAGTGATGGTCAAACCGCAACACAAGACTTCGGCGAAATTGGTTGCTGAGGAAGCAAAACAATATCGATCATTGTCTGTTCAATTTGACCTACATCATCACGCAGCAATTCAAAACCTGCCATAAAAAAACCCGCCTGAACCAAGGCGGTGGGCCACAAACAATCAAGCAAGAATAAGCCACCTAATGGTCAGCGGGGGTTAAACGCACAGGCGGCGCGGAGTGGGTACTTTGCTGGGGTATTGCCCCGCGAAGATGGGGGAGCTTGCTTATGCGCGACCTGGATGAAACTGTGAGGATGATCGCAGATCGGCCGTTAGCGGAAATCATCGCTCTGCTTGATCGCGAAGCAGCGGCAGCGAAGTATGCGGCGCGTCGCACTCGTAATCGCAGCGGCCCCGTTGGCAAGAATCGCGCTAGAGCGATGCAACAACGCGACCGAATTGACCGAATTCTATTCTTCTTGCGACATCGTTCGCCAGCCCTTGGGGCGACAAAAGAGGATGACGATCTTTGCAATCTGCTTACAAAACGACTGCAAGCGCGAGGAGAATGGTGATGTTTGTCGCTAATAGGCGCGGTATTTTTTGACAGAAAAAGAAGCCCCGACCTCCACTGATCGCGATGTCTGTTCTTACCCCAATAGCAGACATTCGCTAACGTCGTTGGTATGTCCGCTAAGTGCTGCCGGTTCAACCGGTCGATGCAACACCCTCTAATCTTGCCAGATGCGGAGGTACGCATATGGAGGGGAATGCACGGACGTGTTTCATGCCGAAGCAGAAGGCTCAGCCAAGAACGCCAACGGCTTGATGCGACATTATTTCCCGGCGAACAGATTTCTAGCGTTTCTCTCAGGCGTACCTGAATAGGATCGCCCTGCGGCTCAATCAAGCCCGCGGAAGACCTTGGGCTGGGTGTTGCACTGACCTATTGAACCCACCTCCAATCGCGGACATCCCGGAGACGGGTTGGACAGCTCGACTCTCACGCATACGAGCTTCTTCCGCGTACACTCTGCAATCTGCTAGGTTTTGCCAATTCTTGATCATCTGAGGGCGTCAGTTCGTTCGGGGCGCGGGGCAAAATGAAAAACATCACTTGCATCGAGGACCTGCGGCAGCTTGCCAGCCACAAGGTTCCGCGCGCATTCTTCGATTACGCTGAGGCGGGCTCGTATTCGGAAGAAACGCTACGCGCCAATCGCGCCGATATTGAGAAAATCAAGCTACGCCAGCGCGTGCTCGTGGACGTCGCGGCACGTGACGCCTCCACCACAATACTGGGCGAGAAGATGTCACTGCCGCTCGCTCTGGGCCCCGTCGCGATGACCGGCTTGGAACACGGCAACGGCGAAATTCTGGCGTGCCGCGCTGCGCATAACGCGGGGATTCCCTTCACCATGAGCACGCTGTCGATCTGTTCGATCGAGGACGTTGCCGCGGCGGTTAAAAAGCCGTTCTGGTTCCAGCTCTATGTGATGAAGGACCGCGGCTTCGTGCGCTCGTTGATCGAGCGCGCCGCCGCCGCAAAATGCAGCGCCCTGGTGCTGACCGTCGATCTACAAGTTCTCGGTCAGCGCCACATCGACATCAAGAACGGCCTTTCGGTCCCGCCCGCGCTGAAGATCAAAAACCTCATCAACATGGCGACCAAACCGGGCTGGGTGTTCAGCGTCCTCTCAGGCAAGCGTTGGACCTTCGGCAACCTCCACGGCCACGTGAAGGGCATGGAAGGTGTCAAATCGCTCGCGCAATGGGTGGGAAGCCAGTTCGATGAGACGCTGAACTGGAAAGACGTCGAGTGGGTCAGGAACATCTGGCCCGGCAAGTTGATCATCAAGGGCATTCTTGATGTCGAGGACGCCAAGCTCGCGGTCAAGACGGGTGCCTCGGCCATCGTGGTGTCAAATCATGGCGGCCGGCAGCTCGACGGCGCGGTGTCCTCGATCTCCATGCTGCCGAAAGTCGCCGACGCGGTTGGCTCCGAGAGCGAAGTGATGTTCGACGGCGGTATCCGCACCGGCCAGGATGTCCTCCGCGCATTGGCACTCGGTGCCAGAACTTGCCTCATCGGTCGTGCATATATTTTCGGGCTCGGCGCGGCCGGCGAAGCCGGGGTGGCAAAGGCTATCGACATCATTCGTAAGGAGCTTGATGTGAGCATGGCGCTCACCGGTGTCAAACGCATCAATGAAATCGGCCGCCACATCTTGGTGCAATAGGATTGCGGCGCAGCGTCCAGAAATTAGAAAGCGTTCTTTTATTAAATGCGCGGCGGCGGATCAAGTCTGGACGTCCGTTCAGGGTCATTTGCTACCGCCCCATTCAACGCTAGTTCCGGCCAATGTCCGCTATGCCTCCAATAGCGACCATTCAAAGCGCGAATCCGAATTGACGCTTTGTGCCATGAGCAGACATTCATTCACACGTCGCGTCTCACTCGACTTGTCGTTTTTTGAATTAAACCCCGCTGAGATGGTGGCCCTATTGGAGCCCAGCCTTGCGCATGCCTTCGAGGAATTTTGGCATCTGGTCGGGCGTATAGGGGACGTTTTGCTCGATCCACGCGACAGAGATATTCAGCTGCAATTTCCTTAAGCGTTGCAGCGCCGTATGTGCTTCGTCGATTTGACCCGCCTGAGCGAGGCTTGCGACGTAAAGTCTATGCGCTCCGGTCCATCCGTGGCGCTCTTGCAAGGCCTTGCGGCAAAAACCAATCGCCTCGTTGTAGCGGCCTGCAAGGTAATGGGCGACGGCGAGCGCCATATTGAATGCGGCGTTTTGCGGATCGTGCGGACTCATGCGGAT
>JBGQCE010000505.1:0-3402 GCA_041495185.1 Bradyrhizobium sp. | reverse complement strand
CTAGTGCAGCGTTTCGCTGGCGGTATGCTTCAACCGTTCGATCTCGTCCTTAACCATTAATTTCCGGCGCTTCAGTTCGACAATCTGCAGGTCATCCGTTGAAAGGTGCACGCGAGCTTCATGCAATTCGTTTTCGAGAACCTTGTGTTTCCGTTCCAGTTCAACGAGATGCGCCTGAATTGCCATACGAAACCTCCTCGGTTGGATAAGACCTCAGATTCGATCCGGACGATCAAGTCTACACCAGCCGGCGAATCTGTCGATGGGTATCGCAAATTGCGTCCTCATATTTCGGGCATCATCTGCAACCAATCGTGAGTATGGAACCCGGCCTAGCTTGCGCGTGGGCCCGGCAGGGACGATATTGCCGGAAGCGGCTTCCGCAACGTTTCGCAATCTCATCGCGTTTTCAGCTAACGTACACCATGACCGACGAAGATGAGCGCGAACTCGAATCCGAGCTCGCACGGCTGCAGCAGGAGCACCGCGATCTCGACGCGGCGATCGATGCGCTGCATCAATCTCCCGCGCCCGATTTGCTGCGGCTGCAGCGGCTGAAAAAGCGCAAGCTGCAACTGCGCGACCGCATCGCCTTCATCGAAGACCAGATCACGCCGGATATCATCGCCTAGATCGGGTTCCTCAGCGTCGGGCACCGGAAGATCAACCGCCGGTCAGCTCGCGCAGCACGCCTGTAACCTGCATCGGACTGTAAGGCTTGCGCAGAAACCGCCCGCCGTCAGGCAGATCCGCCTCCCTCACGTTGGAGTGGCCGGAGGTCGCGACAATCTTGATCGGCGGCCAGCGCCCCCTGACGGCGCGAGCGAGCTTCAGGCCGTCCATCGAGCCCGGCATCTGGATATCGGTGAAAACTACGGTGATGTCCCGGCGCGCCTCGAGAATTTCGATGGCCTCGTCGGCATTCCCGGCTTCGACAACCTCGAACCCGGCGGTGGCGATCATATCGGCCGCATCCACCCGCAACAGAAACTCGTCCTCGACGATCAGCACCACGGGTCTTCTGGACTGAACAAGACCCATCCGTCCTACTCCCCTCCGAATAGGCATTAAACGCCCGATATTGTTTTGGTTCCCGCTTCAGACGTTTGGACGGCCCGTCCCTCGGCCCGCCAACCCTTGCGACCCCTTCCGTAACGCGGTGCGCCGATCGGCCAGCCAACGCTCATTTGAACCGCTTGACTCCGATAGAACAAAAGAGGAACATAATTTCCCGTCACCCCTCACCGACCTGGGAATTGCGTCATGTCCGAAGCCTCTCCGCTGTCCGACTTCAATCGTTACGAGCAGGCCTGCGATCAGGCGATCGCGATGTGCGACGGCAACCTGCGCAGCACGATCAAGGCGCTGATCATGGCGAACGAATATCTGGAAGATGAATTGCAGGAGTTGCAGGCGGCGGTCTCAACCACCTCGGCTCCGGCAAGATTGCCGCGAGCGAAGACGGACGCCGCCTGATCGATCAAATCTGGAGGCAGACCATGGCCGATGTCACCTATTATGTCGCAATGCCATTCCTGCAGGACGATACCGGCTCGCCGGTCGCAGGTGCTGCGGAAGAATGCCAGAGTTCGTCTGGCGCGTTGCGGCGCGCGGAAGTCTTGTCGAAGGCTGCCGGCAGTATCGGCGCGGTCGCCTTCAGCCGCACCGGCGATCCCATGATCGGCGAATTCGGCGATGCTCAATTGCTGAGAAAATTCGGCAACGTGCCGGATGACCTGAGCGGGTTGTAAGCGCCGGCAGGCGGCATCATCGCAATTCCCGGAAGAAGGCGCGCACCTCACTGGCGAGCAACTCCGGCTGTTCCAGCGCCGCGAAATGTCCACCCCTGGGCATGACGCTCCAGCGGCGAATGTCGGTGAACACGCGCGCGGCGGCCGTGCGCGGCGGCCTGACGATTTCGCGCGGGAATTCCGCGTAGCCAGTGGGCACCGAAATCGTACCGCCGGCGGGGAAGATCGCCGAGCCGTGAAGGCGGGCGTAATAGGGCCAGAACGACGAGCCGATCGCACCGGTAAACCAGTAGAGCGCGATGTCGGCGAGCATACGGTCCCGGCTGATCGCGCGCTCGACGTCGCCATCGCAATCGGACCAGGCGCGGAATTTCTCCACGATCCACGCAGCCAGCCCGGCCGGCGAATCGGTGAGACCGAAGGCAAGCGTCTGCGGGCGGGTGCCCTGGATCGACTGATAACCGGCCTCCTCGCGCATCCATTGCGCAAGTTCGCTCAGGTAACGCCGCTCCTCCTCGTTCGGATTGGGAAAGGACGAGGGATCGCGGCCTGCGGCCATCATCAGATTGATGTGGATGCCGATCATCCGGTCGGCGTAGGCATAGCCGAGCCGGCTGGTGACCGCGGCTCCCCAGTCGCCGCCTTGCGCGCCGAAACGGGCATAGCCGAGGACGTCGTGCATCAGGGCGGCGACACAATCCGCCATTTCGGGAACGCCGAACCGCTTTTGGCCGGGTTGGAACGAGAGGCCGTACCCCGGCAAGGACGGCGCCACCACGGTGAAGGCGTCGCGCGCGTCGCTGCCGAAGCGTGCCGGATCGGTAAGGCGCGGGATGATATCGAGAAACTCGAACACCGAGCCGGGCCAGCCATGCAGCAAGAGCAGCGGCATCGGGTCGGGGCCGACGCCGGGCACATGCAAATAGTGGAGATCGACACCGTCGAGCGGGGCGCGGAATTGCGGAAAGGCGTTGAGTGCGGCTTCCTCGGCCCTCCAGTCAAACTTGTCGCGCCAGTATTCCACGAGCTGCCGAAGATAGGCGACATCGGTGCCATAGGCCCATGCGCCACCGGGCGCCTGATCGGGAAAGCGCGTGCGGGCAAGACGGTCGCGAAGGTCGGCAATGTCGGCGTCCGGAATACGAAGTGTGAATGGGGTGGGTTTGATGGTCATGATCCTGCTCACGTTTCATGTCGCCTTTGCGCCTTGCGCACATACATCGCACTGTCGGCTTGTTCCAGCGCTCGGCCTGCTTCCGAATGAGGGCCGAGAACAGCGACACCGGCGGATGCACCCGTGGTGACGGTGCGGCCGCGAAAAATGAAGGTGAGCCGGTCGACGGCTTGTTCGAGCGACGCCGCCTTGGCGTGAGCGTCGGTCTCGCTGAGGTTCCACAACAGCAATGCGAACTCGTCACCGCCGAGCCTGCCGATCACGTCGGAAGAGCGCACCTGACGCGAGAGCTCGGCCACGATAGCCTTCAGCACCTGATCGCCGGCGGCGTGCCCGAAAGCATCGTTGATCGGCTTTAAGCGATCGACATCGAGCACGATCAGCGCGCCGCTCGCATGGTAACGTTTGATGTAGGCGATCGAACGGTTGAGCTCGCGCTCGAAGCCGCGGCGGTTCGGAATATCCAGCAGGAAGTCG
>JBGQCE010000504.1:0-3412 GCA_041495185.1 Bradyrhizobium sp. | reverse complement strand
CCCGAACGGCGACAGCACGGAATAACGCCCGCCGATCATGGGGTCGCCGTGGAAGATGCGCGCAAAGCCCTGTTTGGTCGCAACCTTCTCCAGCGACGAGCCGGGATCGGTCACCGCAATGAATCGATGGCCGGCCTTCTCGGTGCCGATGGCCCTGGATACCTGCGCGAAGAAATAATCCTTCATCGCGTTCGGCTCGGTGGTGCCGCCGGATTTGCTGGAGACGATGAACAGGGTGTTGGCGATATCGATCGCGGATTCCATCGTCCGAACCTGCGCGGGATCGGTTGAATCAAGCACGCGCAGTTTCGGGAAACCGGGCTTCCGCGCAAACGTTTCGGCCAGCACTTCCGGCCCCAGGCTCGATCCGCCCATGCCGAGCACGACGGCGTCGGTAAAATTCTGTCCCTTCACGCGATGTGCAAAATCCTCGTAGTCGGCGATGTCGGCTGATGTCGCGCTGTTCAGCCAGCCCAGCCACTTGTGCTCGTCGGTCCCGGTCCAGACTGATTTATCGTGCTGCCAGAGCCGGCGTATTTTCGCCGATGCGCGCCAGTCCTCGGTCGCCTTCTCGACGGCCTTGCCGATACGGTCTCCAAGCGCGAGCTGCTGCCGGTCGAGACCTGTGCCGAGCACGGTCGCGCGCTTGTGGGCGACCGCCCCGTAAAGCTTGTCGGCGGCATCCGCAAACAGTTTAACGCCGTCCTTGACCAGCTCGGCCGTGATCGCATCGAGCGAGATGCCGGATTTATCGAGCTCGGCGAGGACACGCCTTGCATCCTCGACATTTTCCTCAAGGCTGTCGCGCGGCTTGCCATGATCGCGGAAGGCGTCAAGCGTCGCCGGCGGCACGGTGTTGATGGTGTTGGGACCGATCAGCTCCTCGACATAGAGCACGTCGCTATAATCCTTGTTCTTGGTGCCGGTCGAGGCCCACAGCAATCGCTGCGGCTTGGCGCCCTTGGCTGCAAGCTTCTCCCAGCGCGCGCCGGAGAACAGGCGCTTGTAATCCTGATAGGCGAGCTTGGCGTTGGCGATGGCGACCTTGCCTTTCAGCGCGGCCAGCCGCTGCTTTTCGGTGGGGTCGTTCGCCTTTGCGATCTTTTCATCGAGCTGCTTGTCGACCGCGCTGTCGATACGGCTGACGAAGAAGCTGGCGACGCTCGCTATTCGGGAGGGATTGCCGCCGCCGGCGACATATTTTTCCAGGCCTGCGAGATAGGCTTCGGCGACCTGCACATAGACATCTCGCGAAAACAACAGCGTGATGTTGATGCTGATGCCCTCGCCAATCAGATGCTGGATCGCGGGCAGGCCTTCCGGCGTCGCCGGCACCTTGACCATCAGGTTCCTGCGCTTGACGTCCTTCCAGAGCCGTTCGGCCTCGGCGATGGTGCCCTTGGGGTCCATCGCCAGATACGGCGACACCTCGAGGCTGACGAAACCGTCGTCTCCCTTGAGGCGATCATAGACCGGGCGCAGCACATCCGCCGCGCGCTGGATATCTTCGACGGCGAGATGCTCGAACAGTTCGGCAACCGGGCGGTCGCCTGATTTCAGCGCCTTGCCGATCGCGCCGTCATATTCGTCTGAACTGCCGATCGCCTTCTCGAAGATCGACGGGTTCGACGTGACGCCCTTGACGCCGTCGGTATCGATCAGCTTTTTCAGGTCGCCTTTGGCGACGAAGCCGCGGGCCAGGAAATCCAGCCAGACCGCCTGGCCGTGGTTTTCGAGTGCTTTGACGGGATTCATGATGCCTGTTTCTGTTCGAGCTCGTCGTTTTTTTAGGGGTTCCCGCACCTTCTGGCGGTAAGCCGAATTTTGTCAACAAATCCTTGGGCGTGCCGGCAGTGGAATATGCGTAGCTCCCCGGTTTAATGCCATTCACTACCGTTAGATCCCCGGGAATCGGCGGTTTGGCGGCGATTCCGGCGCGACTTTCGGCAAAGTCCGGGCATGTGAACCGGTTTCTCGAGCGAGGACACAAGGGCCGAGATGCGAGAAGTCCTGACGGAGCCGCCGTGTTCCGGCAATGATTCGATCAATGGGAAATGGCTCAAGTAAATCCCGGCTCCTTCCCGTGTGCTAGTGTGAGTTGGTACGATGCCTTGATGTTAGCCTCGGGGGCGCAATGAGACGGCGCGAACTCATCACACTTCTCGGCGCCACCGCGGTTTCCTGGCCGCTCGCGGCGCGCGCGCAGGCGCCGGATGGCATGCGCCGCATCGGCGTGCTCGTGGGCCTCGCCGAGGACGACGCGAATATGACGGCCCGCCTAACGGGGCTGCGTCAGGCGCTGGAACGGCGCGGATGGTCGGAGGGCCGCAATATCCACATCGACTATCGCTATGCGCCGGCCGGTGCTCATGCGCCGGCGCTCGCGAAAGAGCTCATCGCATTGCAGCCCGAATTGATCCTCGCACATACGGTATCGGTCGCGACTGCCCTTCAGGCGGAGAGCCGCACGATGCCGATCGTATTTGTCAGTGTCTCTGACCCGGTGGGTTCCGGCTTAATCGCCAGTCTGGCCCGGCCGGGCGGCAATCTCACCGGTCTTACGCCCTTCGAAGCAAGCATCGCGGGCAAATGGTTTTCAATGTTGAAGGAGGTTGTGCCGCAGATCAAACGCGCTGCCTTTGTGGGCAACCCCAAAACGTCCAGCTATGATTACTATCTGCGCGCGGCCCAGGTTCCGGCCGCATCGCTCGCTATCGAGCTGGTGTCGAGTCCTGTCATAAATGTTGGCGAAATCACAAACTTTATCGAGGACTTCGCGCGCGTGCCGGACAGCGGACTAATCCTGCCGCCGGATGTCTTTACTGCCGCCCATGGCGATCTCATCATTGCGCTTGCGGCGCGGCATCGCCTGCCGGCGGTCTATGCGTTCGGTTACCTCGTTTCGGCCGGAGGCCTTATGTCCTACGGTACGGATCGCGTCGACGAGATGCGACAGGCGGCGTCTTACATCGATCGCATCTTGCGCGGCGACAAACCGGCCGATCTTCCGGTGCAGGCACCGACCAAGTTCGAATTGGTCGTCAATCTCAAGACGGCGAAGGCCCTCGGTGTCACGGTGCCTCCGGGACTGCTTTTGGCCGCCGACGAGTTGATCGAATGAAGCCGGTCATGGCTGCGGTGCACGAGTCTGCTTATGGCGTGCGCCCGGACCTGATGCGATGTTTGACTTTGAGTCCGTATTGCGTCCAAAGGCGGACATCGCCTAAGCGTTCGGACCTGGATCTATGAGCACACGCCCTAGCGCAGGCCGGCGTTGATCTTGTCCAGCGCGGCGGAGCCGGGGCAAAGGTCCTTGGCGTCGAGCGCATTGAGCGGCGTGCCGACGGTGTCGAGATGGGCGTGCAGGTCATCCGATTCCGGGTCGACGTAAAGCAGGCCGGTGACGATCTGG
>JBGQCE010000503.1:0-3414 GCA_041495185.1 Bradyrhizobium sp. | reverse complement strand
CTGGGGTCACGGTGGCTGGGGCCACGGCTTCGGCTTCGGCGGCCTCTATATCAACACCGGCGTCAGCAACTGCTATCAGCAGCAGATGGTTCAGACCCGCCACGGCCTGCGCCTGCGCACCGTCAACGTCTGCGCTTACGACACCTACTGATCGGGCACGCACAGCTCACCATGGAAGCCCTGATCGCGTCAGCGATCGGGGTTTTCCTTGTTGTAGCTACTCGTCGACAAAAGTCGCGGTATCCGGAATGCTGGCGCGCGACGTCCGGTAGGCGTTGATCTTGTGATCCAGATCCGGGAAGCCAAACGAAATCCCGCAAACCACTCGCCGGTCATCGCCGAGCTTGAAATGGCGACGGATCAGGCCGGAGTGACGGGCGAGCGCCGCCTGCGGGATGGTGCCAAGACCCAAAGCCTGCGCGGCCAGCAGGAAATTGCCGACATAGGCGCCACAGTCGATCGCACCATAAATGCCCAGCGCTTCGTCGGTGTGGACGATGGCGACGTGGGGCGCACCGAAGAAATTGAAGTTCTCCAGTGCCTGCCTGGCATAGGCCGCCTTGTCGCCGCGCGCGATGCCGAGCGTATTGTAAAGCTGGAAGCCGCTTTCGCGCCGGCGCTCCAGATAGACGCCGCGATATTCGCGCGGAAACGAAAAGTCGCCGTCTTCCGGCGCGCCGGAACTGGCCTCTCCGTAGATCGCCGCGCGGAAGCGTTCCTTCGCCTTACCGCTCGCGATCACGATCTGCCACGGCTGGCTGTTGCACCACGAAGCCGTACGCTGCGCCGCCGTCAGTACGCGCTCGATGGTCGGGCGCGGCACCGGGTCGGGCCGGAATGCGCGGCAAGAGAACCGCTCGCCCAGCAATTCCTCGAGCACGCCGATCCGCTGTTCGGCGCTGTGCCGGCCGACCGGCGCCTTTGCGGCAACATCGGCCATGCTCATCGCCCCTTGGTCGGGATCTTGTTGAACGGCACATCCTTGTCGACGCGGATGTCGCCGGGCAGGCCCAGCACGCGCTCGGCGATGATGTTGCGCAGGATTTCATCGGTGCCGCCGGCGATGCGGGTCGAGGGCGAGGACATCATCATGGCCTGGAACTGACCGGCCGCCTCGGCGGCTTCAGGGTCGGTGAGCATGCCGCTCGCGCCCTGCAGATCCATCGCGTACATCGCGATGTCCTGCAGCATCGACCCGGCAACCAGCTTGCCGATGGAATTTTCCGGTCCCGGACGCTCGCCCTTGGAAAGCGCCGAGACCGCCCGGTAGCTGGTATATTTCAGGCCGCTGTTCTTCACCGCCCAGTTGGCGAGTTTCGAGCGCGTCGCGCGATCGTCGATCGCAAGGCCGTCCTCGGTCATCAAGTTGCTGCAGAACTCGAACAGTTCGGGGAAGCCGGTCGCGAGCCGCGAGCCGATCGTCATCCGCTCGTTCATCAGCGTGGTCAGCGAGACGTTCCAGCCGTCGCCGACGGCGCCAAGCCGCTGCGAGTCCGGAATGCGCAAATCGGTGAAGAACACCTCATTGAATTCCTGCATGCCGTTGGCCTGCTTGATCGGCTTGACCTCGACCCCCGGGCTTTTCATGTCGATGTAGAACATGGTCAGGCCCTTGTGCTTGGGCACATTGGGATCGGTGCGGGTGATGAGAATTCCATAGTCCGAGTAATGCGCGCCCGAGGTCCAGATCTTCTGGCCGTTGATGATCCAGTGATCGCCGTCGCGCTCGGCGCGGGTGCGCAGGCCCGCGACGTCGGATCCGCCGGCGGGCTCGGAGAACAGCTGGCACCAGATTTCCTCGCCGGAGGCGATCTTCGGCAGGTAACGCCGCTTATCGGCCTCGCTGCCATAGGCCATGACCGTCGGCCCGCACATGCCTTCGCCGATCTGGAACGGGCTGGTGAGCTTGAAGTAGATCCCCTCTTCCTGCTGCCAGATTACCTTTTCGACCGGGCTCGCGCCGCGGCCGCCATATTCCTTCGGCCAATGCAGGCAGACCCAGCCGCCGTCGGCCTTCTTCTTCTGCCAGGCTTTCGCGACCTCAACGATGTCCGCCTTCTGAAGCTTGATGCGGCCGAGCGAGGATTTGGAAAGCTCGGCCTCATATTGCTTCGGCGCATTGGCGTCGATCCACTTGCGGGCTGTGGCGCGGAACTCGGCCTCCTGCGGGGTATCATCGAAATTCATGGCGGCTTCCTCTCCCTGTCATTCCGGGGCGCGCGCCAGCGCGAACCCGGAATCTCGTTCCAAAATTTCCAGATTCCGGGTCTGCGCCTGAATGGCGCATCCCGGAATGACGATTCGTTAAGCGCGTCCCTTGGTCGGTATCTTGTTGAACGGCACGTCCTTGTCGACCCGGATGTCGCCGGGTAGGCCCAACACGCGCTCGGCGATGATGTTGCGCATGATTTCGTCGGTGCCGCCTTCGACGCGGGTGCCCGGCGCACGCAAGAGCATGGCCTGGAATTTTCCGGTGGCTTCCGCATCCTCAGGTCCGCTCAGCACGCCGGCGGCGCCCTGCAAGTCCAGCGCATAGGCCGCAACATCCTGGATCATCGAGCCTGCGACCAGCTTGCCGATCGAATTCTCCGGCCCCGGACGCTCGCCCTTCGACAGCGCCGAGATCGCGCGCATGCTGGTGTATTTCAGCCCGCTCGCCTTCACCGCCCAGCTGGCAAGTTTCGAGCGCACGCTGCGGTCGTCGATCGCAGGGCCATCTTCCAGCATCAGATTGTTGCAGAACTCAAACAGCTCCGGAAAACCGGTCGCAACCCCCGCACCGATCGACATCCGCTCGTTCATCAGCGTGGTCAGCGAGACGTTCCAGCCGTCATTGACCTCGCCGAGCCGCTGGGCGTCCGGGATCTTCACATCGGTGAAATAGACCTCGTTGAAGTCGGACTGTCCGTTGGCCTGCTTGATCGGCTTGATCTCGACACCCGGGCTCTTCATGTCCAGGAAGAACATGGTAAGGCCCTTGTGCTTGGCCACATTCGGATCGGTGCGCGTGAGGAGGATGCCGTAGTCGGAATAATGCGCGCCCGAGGTCCAGATCTTCTGGCCGTTGATGATCCAGTCGTCGCCCTTCCTTTCAGCACGCGTGCGCAGACCGGCGACGTCGGAACCTCCAGCCGGTTCGGAAAACAACTGGCACCAGACCTTTTCGCCTGACGCGAGCGGCGGCAGATATGTTCGCTTCTGATCCTCACCGGCAAAAGCCATCATGGTCGGGCCGCACATGCCGTGGCCGATGATGAACATTCCCGAGAGCTTGCCGAAGGCGCCCTCTTCCTGCTGCCAGATCACGCGCTCGATCGGGGTCGCACCCCGCCCGCCATATTCCTTCGGCCAGTGCAGGCAGGCCCAGCCGGCGTTGGCCTTCTTCTTCTGCCAGGCTCTTGCGACCTCGAGGAT
>JBGQCE010000502.1:0-3429 GCA_041495185.1 Bradyrhizobium sp. | reverse complement strand
GTGCGATGGCTTTGCCGCGCCGCCCTCGGTCGCCGGCCTGACATTCGTCGGTTGGGGCGAGCCGATCGGCTGCGGCGGCGTCGCGATTTTCCCGGGCGATATTATCGTCGCCGATCAGGACGGCGCCGTCGTGATCCCCAAGGCGTTTCTCGACCTCATTCTGGCCGAAGGCGCCGAGCAGGAGCGAATGGAAGCCTGGATCGTCGATCAGGTGAACTCCGGCGCGGTGCTGCCGGGTCTCTATCCCATGAATGCGGAGACCAAGGCTCGCTACGCGGCTTCGAAAAAATAGTCGGAACTGACCGGCATCAGACAAGGAGATACGCCATGGATATCTATCTGGCCGGCTCGCGGCCGACACGCCGCGCTCCGAAAGAGAATTTCACCGGCACGGTTTGGCAGGACCCGATCATTACGCCGCAAGCGCCTGCGCGCAACGTCGCAAACCGGGTGGCCTTCGAGCCGGGCGCGCGAACCGCTTGGCATACCCATCCTCTGGGTCAGACGCTCTACGTCATCTCGGGCGTGGGCCGGGTGCAGACCAAGGGCGAACCGGTACGCGAGATCCGGCCGGGCGACGTCGTCTGGATTCCGCCGGGGGAAAAGCACTGGCACGGCGGAGCGCCGACCACCGGCATGGTCCACATTGCGATGCAGGAATCGCTGGATGGAAACCACGTGACCTGGATGGAGCATGTGACCGACGCCGAATATTCCGCAAAGGTCGGGTGATAATCAAATTTCCTTGACGGTCGGCATCGATAGGGAAGCGCTCGCCCGCCCGCGTGGCCGCGGTGGTTACGGAAACCAGAAACCTCACTATTGTCCGTTGCATCGAAAATGACCTTGTTGAGCCACTTCGTGCGCCATAGGGGAATACCTGTGTGATCGCGCTCCGCGACGTCCAACAAGACGAGCTCCCAAGCCTAGGTGAACTGTGCCTCCGCTCAAAAGCTGTTTGGGGTTACGACGACGCATTCATGACTGCTTGCCGGACAGAATTGACGCTGCGTCCCGACGAACTCCAATCCACGCACCTTCAGGTGGCCGAGCGCAATTCGACTGTTGTTGGGCTGGCCCAGGTCAAAGTCACCGGCGCGGATGCTGACCTGTTGAAGCTCTTTGTTGAGCCTGCTCTGCTAAGATCAGGAGTTGGTCGCTTGCTGTTCAAGTGGGCAGCGGCTCGGGCGCGAGGTCTCGGCGCGGTTCGAATGATAATTGAGGCCGATCCCGGCGCGGCTCCCTTTTACGAACGCATGGGCGCGTATTATGCGGGCTTTGCTCCCTCCCAATCGATTCCTGGACGATTGCTGGCGCGTATGCAGATGGAATTGGAAAAGTAAGCGGGGTTACCGGCAGTTGTTCGCTTCACTGTCTGTTAAATCCGCTGCGCCGTCCAGGTGCCCGAGCAAAGAGGGCCGCGCCAGGTGCCCGATCCCGATGTGGCGGTAAGACGACCCGAGCCGACGGCGCGTTTGACCCCGCTGGTCAGGGTCACGATGATATTGCCGGCGTCGGCGACACGGCCGGATGCCGTCATCACCGCATTGGTCGAGGCGACATGGCCATTGTTGATCCCGATCGAGACGCTTGCGCCACTGCCGCAGGCGGTGTTGGTCGAAGCGATCTGAACATTCCATTCGCCGTCAAACGTCGCGGCCGCAGCCGGCGTGGTGGCTGACATTGCCATCAGCAGAACAATGCGGGTTGCGATGATTGTTTTGCGAAACTGTCCCATGACGTCCCCCTTTGTTTGGGCACCGGCAGGGTCACACACTGCTTTGCCGGAGAATGTGACGGGGGTCACGTCAGCGCTTGGGGCCGCTATTTTGGTGCGAACCTCGTTCGGTCGGAGCTCGACGCGACTCGTCGTACTGTTCGACGAGACAGGCCACCAGCAAAAGGCCCCGCCGGAGCGACGGGGCCTTTGCGCGGATCGCTATTCCCTTGGCCTTTAGTTCACCCGGCTCCAGGTCTGCCCGCCGCAGAACATGCCGCCAAAGGCGCAGCCCTGAACGCGCAGGCTGTCGGAGCTCCTCAACGCGATCGTCGAGTCATAAGTACTGCCGGACTTCGGGTCGAAGATGCGCCCGCTCCATTTGGAGTCCCTGCCGGGCTTCATATTGATCAGAACCTGTTCGCCGTTCTGGTTTGATTTCGCATCCACCGAATATCCGCAGAGATTGGCGCCGCATTGTTCGATGCGGACCTTGCCTTCCTTCTCTTCGGTCAGCCACACGCCGAGCGGAGAATTCGCCGCCTGAACCGGCGGAACGGGGGGCTGCGGCGCTGGCGCCGTCGTTGCAACAACCGGGGGCGGCGGCACGGGCTTGGCAGCGGGAGTAGCGTCCTGCTGCACTTGTGGTGCGGGCGCGCTGGCCGGAGGCTGAGCAGGAGCTTTATCCGAGGGCGTCGCGTTTGCCGTGGCGGTTGAGGGCTCAGGCAACGTGTTTGCGGGCGCCGGGGCCGGAGCGGCCGGTGCAGGGCCCGCCGCGGGCGCCTGCGGACCGATTTTCGCCTGCTCAGGCGTTTGCTTGCGCGAGCGGTCGTTATCCTGATCGATGCGCGAACGCTTTGTTCGCTGCCCGCTGTTGTCGTAGACGCCCGGTATCGAAACCGTCCCGCGATCCGGATCGATGCGAATGGTGCGCCCGCCATATTCGATTGTGTACTGAGCCTGCGCGGCGCTGCTCGCCAGCAAAAATGCGGCAAGCGCAAAAAGCTTTTTCATGACGACCTCCTGAGCAGGTGGAATCCCTTAAGTCCCGACCCTACGCTGCGGCAGTATCCGGCAACGTGACCTACATCACTTTCATGGTAATGAGTCGTAAATTAGCGGCTTTGGTTCAATGCGCACCGGCAAAGGCCAATCTATTTAGGACCGCTCGGGCAGGATCGCATCAATGACCATCTCAATGCACAGATCGTCCGTCGGCGTTTTCACGCAATTCCTCGGCAGCTTGTCTGATCTGCTCGATCAAGCGGCTGCTTCCGCCGAGGCGCGCAAGATCGATCCCTCCATCTTACTCAATATGCGGTTCTACCCCAACATGTATAACCTCACGCGTCAGGTGGGTGAGGCGATCAGGCATGCGGTTGTCGCCTGTGGCCTGCTCGCCGGCGTGGACCCACCCGCCTTTCCGGATACCGAACCGGACATTCCCGAACTCAAGGCACGTATCGCGACTGCGATCGGATTCATACGGAGTCTGCAGCCCGCTCAGATCAATGGCGCGGCAAAAAAAGAAGTGGTGTTCACGTTCAGGAACGGCTCGGAGCGAAGATTTAGCGGGCAATCGCTATTACTTGCGTTCAGCGTGCCGCAGTTCTTTTTTCACGTCACGACGGCCTACGACATCTTGCGCCATTGCGGCGTCGATCTCGCCAAGAAGGATTTTCTGGGAACGCCAGGTCAAGATTGACCGAGCT
>JBGQCE010000501.1:0-3448 GCA_041495185.1 Bradyrhizobium sp. | reverse complement strand
GTCACGTCCCATCCGAGCTTCTTGGCTTCGCTCATCGCACCGATGGTCTCGCGGATCACCGTGCCGAGCAGGACGATATCGCAGCCGTCGGATTTCATCTTGGCGACCTGCGCGCTGAAATCAGATGCACCGCGCTTGTAGCTGGTAACCGACGCCGGCGTCAGCTTCATCGCTTCGACCTGCTGGTTGAAGCCATCAAGCACGTTTTTGCCGTACTCATCGTCCTGATGCATGATGCAGGGCTTCTTGAAATTCTTCGCCTCGATCATGTATTTGACCGCAGCGCGGGTGCTCTCGACGTAAGGCAGCAGGTTGTTGAACTTCAGCCTTTCCTGCGGCTTGGCCGGATCGAACTTGAAGGTGAATTCGGCCGCCGTCAGCGGGAACAGCTGCAACACGCCGGCATCGAACAGAACGTCCTGCGCGGCAAGCACGGTCGGCGAACCCATCGGGCCGACCATGGCGAAAATCTTGTCGCGCTCGACCATCTTCTGCGACGCCAGCACCGCGCGCTTCGGATCGTAGCCGCTATCCTCGAGGATCATCTTGAGCTTGCGGCCGTTGATGCCGCCGGCCGCGTTGATTTCCTCGACGGCCATTTTCATGCCGTTGGAAACCGGAACGCCCCAGACCTTGATCGGGCCGGACAGATCCTGATGGGTCCCGATCACGATTTCGGTAGCCGAGATGCCTTCATTGGTGACCTTGGTTTGGGCTGCGGCCGGCAGACAGGTCAGCGCAAGGGCGCTCACCGCAAGGCCCAGCGCCTTGAACGATATCGACATTGCAGTCTCCTCTTCTTTGGCCCGTGTGGGGCGAAGGGCCGGGCCCTTCAATCCTTCGCCGTTTTCAAACCTCTTGCGCGGCTCAAGCCACCGCCCGCTCGCCATACATGGCGTTGATCTCGATCGCGTAGCGCTTGTTCACGAAGCTCCGCTTCAGCTTCATGGTCGGCGTCAGTTCCTCGTCCTCGGGCGTCAGCTGGCGCTCGATCAGGAAGAACTTCTTGATGGTCTCGACCCGGGCGAAATTGGCGTTCACCGCCTCGATCTCGCGCTGGATCAAATCCTGGATCTCCGCCGCCCGGCACAGGCTCGCGTAATTGGTGAAGGGAATGTCCTGGTCCTGGGCGAACTTCTCGACATTCTCCTGGTCGATCATGACGAGGCAGGTCAGATAAGGCCGCTTGTCGCCGATCACGACGGCGTCGGAAATGTAGGGCGAGAATTTGAGCTGGTTCTCGATTTCCGACGGCGTGATGTTCTTTCCGCCCGAGGTGATGATGATGTCCTTCATCCGGTCGGTAATCTTGACGAAGCCCTCATTATCCATCGAACCGACGTCGCCGGTGTGCAGCCATCCCCGGGCGTCGATGGTTTCGGCGGTTTTTTGGGGCTGGTTGAGGTATCCCATGAACAGGAAGTCGCCTTTGATCAGGATTTCGCCCTGCGGCGAAATTCCGACCTCGCCCCATGGCACGGCCTTGCCGACCGAGCCGAGCTTGACGCGATCCGACGGCATCAGGGTGGCGACGCCGCAGTTTTCGGTCTGGCCATAGACTTCACGCATGTCGATGCCGAGCGCGAGATACCAGCGGATCAATTCCGGCGCGATCGGCGCCGCGCCGGTAAAAGCGAGGCGGCAGCGATCGAGGCCCAACATGCGCCGGATGTTGCGGAACACCAGCCAGTAGGCAGCTAGGTTGGCGAGACGCAACGACAGCGAGGGCGTATCGCCCTGCAGCCTGCAATCGGTGATGCGATAACCCATCGCCAGCGCGTGACGGTACATCCAGTTCTGGAACGGGGTCGCATCCTTCAGCGCAATCGTAATCCCCGAATAGAACTTCTCCCAGATCCGCGGCACCGCCAGAAATGCGGTGGGTTGCACTTCGCGCAGATTATCGGGCACGGTTTCCGGGCTTTCGGCGAAATTCATCACCGATCCCAAAGCAAGCGAGATGTAATAGCCGCCGACCCGCTCGGCGACATGGCAGAGCGGCAGAAACACCAGCCGCTCTTCGCTGTCGGTGGAGGGAAACAGATCGTTGGCGTGGCGCATCTGGTGGGTGACGCCACGGTTGGAATGCATGGCGCCCTTGGGCGGTCCCGTGGTGCCGGAGGTATAGACCAGGATGGCGAGATCATCGGTGCCGCGGCTTGCGATCATCTCATCCCACAGCGCCTCGCGCCCCTGGATGTGATTGCTGCCGAGCGCCATGAATTCGGCGAGCGACATCACCATCGGATCGATGAAGCCGCTCAAACCTTCCATGTCGAATACGACGATCCTCTCGAGTGTCGGGCAGCGCGCGCGGCACGACAGGATCTTGTCGAGCTGCTCCTCGTCCTCGGCGAAAATCACCTTGGTAGCGGAGTCATTGACGAGATATTCCACCTGGCTTGCGGAATCGGTCGGATAGATTCCGGATGAAACGCCGCCGGCGCACAGGATGCCCATGTCGGCAAACACCCATTCCGGCACGGCGTTGGCGACGATCGAGGCGACGTCCCCCGGCTGGAAGCCGCAGGCATGCAGTCCGTAGGCAATTTCCTTCGATATCTCCAGCCACTGGCGCCAGCTGGTCGGATGCCAGACGCCAAACTTCTTCTCGCGGATCGCCGGCCGGTCGCCCCGCGTTTGCGCCGCCAGCAGAAAACTCCTTGCGATCGTGTCCGCCACAGTCACCACTGCGGGTCTGGCCATCGCTCGTTCCCTCCCTCGCCTGGTCCGCCTCTGACGCCGGCTTTGACAGCCGGTCTTTTTGCCGAGACCGAACCCGTATTTAACGCCAAATCTTTCCCAAACGCCAAATCTTTCCTAAACACCAAGTCCTTATCAACGCCACGTCTTCTTCTTTTTCCAGCGCCGTTCGCCTCGCGCGCCGGCTTCCTTGGCGCCGAGATAGAATTCCTGAATGTCCTTGGAATGCATCAGCCGTTCGCAACTGTCATTCATGACGACCCGGCCGATTTCCAGAACATAACCATAATGCGCCGTCTCCAGCGCCACCTTGGCGTTTTGCTCGACCAGCAGGATCGACATGCCCTGCTCTTCGTTAACGCGCTTAATGATCGTGAAGATCTCCTTCACCAGGATCGGCGACAGGCCGAGCGAGGGCTCGTCGAGCAAAAGCAGCGTCGGCCGGTTCATCAGCGCGCGCCCGATCGCCAGCATCTGCTGCTCGCCGCCCGAGAGCTGTCCGGCCGGCTGGTTGAACCGCTCCCGAAGCCTCGGAAAATATCCATAAACCCGCTCCAGGTCCTCGGCGACTGCCTCGCGATCCCGGCGCGGATAGGCGCCCATCATCAGGTTCTCGCGCACGCTCAGGAACGGAAATACCTCGCGCCCCTCGGGCACGTGGCTCAAGCCCAGCCGCACGATCTTGTCGGCCTCCATGCGCTGGATCGGCTTGCCCAGAAATTCGATTGTACCCTTCTGCGGATCG
>JBGQCE010000500.1:0-3454 GCA_041495185.1 Bradyrhizobium sp. | reverse complement strand
TTTCCTTATAACCGAACACCATCGCTGTCAGGTTATTCGGAAACGTGCGGATGCCAACGTTAAAGTCTTGCACCGCCTTGATGTAGCGATTGCGCGCCACCGTGATGCGATTTTCGGTGCCTTCCAGTTGCGCCATCAGGTCGCGAAACAGCGCGTCCGATTTGAGCTGCGGATAGTTCTCCGTCACCACCAGCAGTCTTGACAGCGCGCTGCTCAATTCACCCTGGGCTGCCTGGAATTTCGCGAACGCGCCGGGATCGTTGATGAGCTCCGGCGTTGCCTGGATACTGCCGACCTTGGCCCGCGCATTGGTCACCCCCAGCAGCACATCCTTTTCCTGCTGCGCAAAACCCTTTACCGAATTGACGAGATTGGGCACCAGATCGGCGCGGCGCTGATACTGGTTCAGGACCTCGGACCAGGCCGACTTGACCTGCTCGTCATTGGTCTGGATCGCGTTGTAGCCGCAATTGGTCAGGCTCAACGTCGCGAGTGCCGCCAGCACGGTCCATAATCTGCGCATCGGATTCTCCCGTTACAATTTTCCGCAAGGTACCAGAACGATCCCCAGAGTTGTAAATCTTTTCCACCGTCATTCCGGGGTGCGCGCTAGCGCGAACCCGGAATCTCGCGCCAACAACTTCGAGATTCCGGGTCTGGGCCTAACGGCCCATCCCGGAATGACGGCGGGTGCGTCAACCCCGCGCCGCTTCCGCGTCTATTTTGCGGCTGAAGGCTCTTGCCTATCATTTGCTGAAATAGTCAACATGGCTGATCCCCCCAGAGGGCGAGGACCCATGACCGCATACGAGACCATCATCGTGGAACGGCCGGAACCGCGTATCGCGCGGATCGTGATGAACCGGCCCGAGGCCCGAAACGCACAGAACCTGCAGATGACCTACGACCTCAACGCCGCGTTCGATCATGCGGTGCAGGATGACGCGGTCAAGGTCATTATCCTTGCAGGTCACGGTCCGCACTTCTCGGCCGGACACGACCTGCGCCCCGCCGGCAAAAACGCCGCCGGTGTCGATTTTCCGCCGGTCGGAAACTGGGGCGGTTTCGGCGAGCCCAATGCCCATGGCCGCTTTGCGCGCGAGCAGGAAATCTATCTTCAGATCACCCGGCGCTGGCGCAATTTGGCAAAACCGACGATCGCGGAAGTCCATGGCAAATGCATCGCCGGCGGGTTGATGCTGGCATGGGCCTGCGACCTGATCGTCGCCAGCCACGATGCGGAATTCTGCGACCCCGTGGTCACCATGGGCGTTTGCGGCGTCGAATGGTTCGTTCATCCCTGGGAGCTCGGCCCGCGCAAGGCCAAGGAATTCCTGTTCACCGCCGATGTCTGGAGCGCGGAAGAAGCGCACCGGCTCGGCATGGTCAATCACGTCGTCCCGAGGCCGGAGCTTTCGTCCTTCGTGATGGCGCTGGCGCAAAAGATCGCCGCAAAACCCTCCTTCGCGTTGAAACTGACAAAAGAGGCCGTCAACCGCTCGGTCGACGTCATGGGCCAGCCCGCCGCGATCGATCAGGCCTTCGCGCTGCATCAGCTCTGCCATGCGCATAATCTGCAGGAATTCGGAATGGTGGTCGATCCCGCGGGCCTTCATCCCTCCGTCAAGAAACCGGCTCAGGTCAAATAATTCAAGCGAAGTAAAACAATGGATCTCACCTTAAGCGACGAGCAGCGCCTGCTGCGCGAAAGCGTCGACCGCTTCATCACCGAGACCTATGACGCCGATCACCGCCGCCGCGTCGCGAGCGATCCGCTCGGCTTCAGCCCCGGGATCTGGAAACAGTTTGCCGAACTCGGCTGGCTGGCGCTGCCGATCGGCGAGGCCTATGGCGGGCTCGGCGCCGGTGCGATCGAAACCGGCATCCTGATGGAAGCGTTTGGCCGCGGCCTGGTTACGGAACCCTATCTGTCGACGGTCGTGATCGGCACGAGCCTGATATCCGAATGTGGAAACGAAGCGCAGAAGCGGGCGATCCTTCCCAAAGTCACCGATGGCTCATTATTTCTCGCGTTTGCGCATTCCGAACGCCCGGCGCGCTTCGATCTCGCACATGTCGAGACCACTGCAAAACGAACGCCGGACGGCTGGCGCCTCGACGGCCACAAGACCGCGGTACTCGATGGCAACGCCGCGGGTCAGATCATCGTCTCGGCGCGTGTCGCCAGCGACGATGGCACGCCTGGCAAACTGTGTCTGTTTCTGGTGCCGTCAGGCACGGCCGGTCTCAGCTTGCGAGATTATTCGCGGCTCGGCGGCGGCCGCGCCTGCAACCTCGATCTCTCAGGCGTTCGCCTTGCTAGCGACGCGCTGCTCGGAGACGGCAGCGACGCGCTTTCGAAAATCGAAGGTGTCGTCGACCGCGCGCTGGCAGCGCTGGGCGCCGAGGCCGTCGGCATCATGCAGATCATGCTCGACAGGACACTCGAATATACCAAGGTACGCCAGCAGTTCGGCCGGCCGCTGTCCGCCAATCAGGTGATCCGGCACCGGCTCGCCGACATGGCGATGCAATGCGACGAGGCGCGCTCGAT
Organism: Bradyrhizobium sp.; assembly: GCA_041495185.1. Taxonomy (GTDB): domain Bacteria; phylum Pseudomonadota; class Alphaproteobacteria; order Rhizobiales; family Xanthobacteraceae; genus Bradyrhizobium. The sequence goes on along the minus strand of JBGQCE010000500.1, from coordinate 900 downwards.
TGTCTTGCGCGCCGCGCTGATGGTCGACGCCGAGCCGGTGGCGCGCGGCCGTGCCGCCTCCGGCGCCAAGGCCAAGATCGGCAAATGCGCGCGCTTCGTTGCCGAACAGTCAGTCCAGCTTCATGGCGCCATGGGCGTTACCGAAGAACTCGACATCGGCTCCTATTTCAAACGGCTGCTCGCCTTCGATACGATGTTCGGCGGCAGCGCGCATCACTACCGCCGCCACGCCACGTTGGGCGGACGTGCAGTTCAAAACTAAGCGGAGCGCAATATGGATCTTAGCTTCAGTACCGAAGAGCGCGCCTTCGAAAAAGAAGTCCGCGAATTCATCGCCCAAAACCTCACGCCGGAAATGAAGCGCGCGCAGGCGCTGACGCCGTCGGTGTTCTCTGACCCGGACATCGGCATCGCGTGGCAGAAATCGCTCCATAAGAAAGGCTGGGGCGCGCCGGGATGGCCAGTGGAACATGGCGGACCCGACTGGACCCCGGCGCAGCGCTGGATTTTCGAAGCCGAATGCGCCCGCGCTGGCGTGCCGTCCGTCAACGTGATGGGCGTCAAGATGGTCGGCCCTGTCATCATCGGCTTCGGCTCGCCGGAGCAGAAGAATTATTACCTGCCGCGCATTCTCGCCGGCGAGGATTACTGGTGCCAGGGATATTCCGAACCCGGCTCCGGCTCCGATCTCGCCTCGCTGAAAACCCGCGCGGTGCGCGATGGCGACCACTACATCGTCAATGGCACCAAAATCTGGACCACGCATGCGCATCACGCCAACCGCATGTTCGCGCTGGTGCGTACCAACGACACCCCGCGCCAGCAGGACGGCATCAGCTTCATCCTGATCGACATGAAGAGTGAGGGCATCACCACCCGGCCGATCCTGACCATCGGCGG
>JBGQCE010000499.1:0-3457 GCA_041495185.1 Bradyrhizobium sp. | reverse complement strand
GCGCTTGTTCTTGAAGCCGACATTGCCGGGATTGATGCGGTATTTGTCGAGCGCCTCGGCACAGGCCGGATGCTCCGCCAGGAGCTTGTGGCCGATATAATGAAAATCGCCAATCAAGGGCGTGGCGATGCCGCGCTTGCGCAAGGCGTCGCGGATATGCGGCACGGCGGCTGCGGCTTCATCGCGGTCGACCGTGATCCGCACCAGTTCGGAGCCGGCGCGCGCCAACGCTGCGATCTGCGCCACGGTGCCCGCGACATCGGCGGTGTCGGTATTGGTCATCGACTGCACCACGATCGGCGCGCCCCCGCCGACGGCGACATTGCCGACCATGACTTGCGTGGTTTTATGCCGGGCCCTGGGGCCGGCGACGTTGTTCTGCGGGGGTTTTTCGGGCTTGTTCATGGGGTCTCGAATATCAGGTTTTGGTGACATTCAGCAATGGATCAATGGCCACCGGTACCGTGGGATCGGGCCGGTTTACGAGGTAAAGCCCTGCAATAACAAGCAGGGCCGCGGCGCCGAACGCCACCGTCAGGGTGTCATGCATAATGAAATAGCTAGCGACGACGCCAAACAAAGGGGTGATAAAGGTAAATGCCGACAATTTGCTGGCCGAATAGGTTTTGACCAGCATGAACCACAGCAAAAACGTCAATCCGACCACCCAAAACGCCTGATAGGCCATCAGCGACAGCGCCAGGGGGCCGGGAATCCGGGTGATGGTTTCGCCCGAAATCCAAGCCGCGAGACCCAGAATCGGGATCGAAATCGCTACCTGGTAGCCCATGCCTTTTTCGGGCGGGGCCCAAAGCAGCGCGCTCGTCTTCACAAGCAGCGTGGTGACCGCCCACAATGCGCCGCCTCCGACGATCAGGAGGTCGCCCAACAGCACATTCGCATCGACATTGGCTTGCGGTACGCCGATCGCCAGCGCAACGCCGGCGAAGCTCAAGGCCAGCCCGGCCCATTGCGACGCGCGCAGCCGTTCGCCGAGAAACTGGTAGGAGCCGAGCGCCACGAAAAACGGCGCGGTGTAGAGAAACACCACCGCGCGCGAGGCCGACGTCAGCAACAGGCCGCGATAGATCAGCACGAATTCGACGCCAAAGATCACGCCCGCGAACAGCCCGGCGCCAAGCGTGCCATCGGAAACGAAGATTTTCACCCTGCGCAGCCGCGCGATCAGGAGCAGCACCGGCAACGCGCCCACGGAGCGGATCGTCGCCTGCAGCATCGGCGGAATGTCGGGCAGAGCCAGCTTGACCGCGATCTGATTAAAGCCCCAGCTCAGGCAGAGCATGAGCATCAGCGCGACCGCGCCGGGGCTGAGCGGACGGTCCGCCGATGGTACTACCTGATTTGACGACATGTTTCCTCGTGGCCGGCTTGTCGCCGTGTTGTTATGGGCATGATCCCGAAAAGTGGGCTTCCGGTTTTCGGAAAAAGATCATGCCCCTCTATTCTGGCAGTGCGCGCAGATGCCGGTGATTTCGACGACGGACAATTTCGGCGCAAAACCGGTGGCGCGCGCGGCGGCGTTGAGGCCTTGCGCCACAGGCGCTGCCGGAATTTCGCCGACCGAACCGCAGCGCTCGCAGATCAGAAACGCCACCATCGCGGCTGTGTCATGGTCATGCGCGCAGGCCAGGAATGCGTTGCGGCTTTCGATGCGGTGGACGAGCCCGTTCTCCATCAGGAAGTCGAGCGCGCGATACACCGTGATCGGCGCCGGCCGCGGCATCGATTTCGCCAATTCGTCGATCACTTCATAGGCGCCGAGCGGCCGGTGGCTGGACAATAGCGCCTGCAACACCTGACGCCGGATCGGGGTGAATTTCTGCGCCCGAAGCTTACAGACCCGCTCGGCATGATCGATCGCCTCCGCGGTGCAGCGGCCGTGATCGTGATCGGGCGCAGGAAATGTCGGTTTTGTCAGGGTCATCCAGGCATCATGTAACGTGGCTGGTCCGGCCCGTCTAATCCGGAGCTTATATTTGCACTGCAGCATTATGTAGCATTCCGGCCGATAATCCCAAACCGACCCCATGGAGTTTCCTGAACAAGCCATGTGTGGCCTGCGGGTCAGCTTTCTTTTAAATCGCCATGTGATATTCATAAGCTAGCTTATTATATCGCAAGCTTATGGAGATGACGCCGATGTCCCGCGGTTCCGTGGATATGAACTTCCTGTTTACGCTTGGCGAGGTGCAGCGGATGGTGCGCGCCTATGCCGACAAGCAGGCGGCGCGCTACGGCATCACCCGTGCGCAATGGGCGGTGCTGGCCAAGGTGGAGCGCACCGAGGGCCTGAAGCAGTCGGAACTCGCCGAACTGATGGAAATGCAGCCGATCACGCTGACGCGGCTGATCGATCGTCTGTGCGACAATGGCTGGATCGAGCGCCGCGGCGACGAGACCGACCGACGCGTCAACCGCCTCTATCTGCGCAAGGCCGCGCGTCCCCTGCTGGGCAAGCTCGGCGGGCTGCGCTCCGAGCTGACGGCGACCGCGCTCGAAGGCATCAATCCGGCCGACGCCCACCGCCTGCTCGCCCAGCTGGAAGCGATCAAAGAAAACGTGCGCAACGCCATACAGAATCCAGCGGGGGAACCGCCAAGGAAGGAGCAGCGTTATGGCTGATCCGGTACTGAAGTTTCCACCCGAGCAGAAGGGCAGCCCGCCGTCGAGGCCCAGGGTGAAAATTGCCGCGGAACCGCGCCGCCGATTGATGGCCGGCATGCGGCGTTACCGTCGCGCGCTTTTGCTCGTGGTGCTGCCGCTGATCGCGCTGATTGCCGGGCTGAGCTTCTATCTCAATGGCGGCCGCTACGTGACCACCGACGACGCCTATGTCGGCGCGCAGAAGGTTCTGATCACGCCCGATATTTCCGGCAAGATCGAAAAGGTCGTGGTTCGGGAAGGACAGCAGGTCAACGAAGGCGACGTGCTGTTCGAAATCGACCCGGTTCCGTTCCGGCTCGCGGTGCAGCAGGCCAAAGCCAATCTCGACCAGACCCGCACCACCTATGACAATCTGGTCGCCGACCTCAAGATCTACAGCCAGATGAGCGATCTTGCGCAACAGGGCGTCGACCTGAAGCGCCGCGACGTCGATCGCAAGTCTTCGCTGGTCAAGAACAATGTCGGCTCGCAGCTCGACCTCGATAATTCGGCGACCGGTCTTGTCACCGCGAGCGCCCAGCTCGAACTGCTCAGGCAAAAGATTTCCAACGCGAAGACCCTGCTGCTTGGCAATCCCGATTTGCCGCTGGAGCAGTTTCCGCCCTACGCCCAGGCCAAGGCACTACTCGACCAGGCCGAGCGCAATCTCGATCACGCCGTGATGCGCGCGCCGATGGATGGCGTCGCGACGCAGGTCGAGCAGATTCAGCTTGGCCGCTTCGTCACCGCCGGCACGCCGGTGTTCAGCATTATCGACATCTCGAAGCCCTGG
>JBGQCE010000498.1:0-3459 GCA_041495185.1 Bradyrhizobium sp. | reverse complement strand
GCCGCTGCTGGCCTGCCTCGGCCTGCTCGGCATCTGGCAGATCGCGGCGCTGATTCTGAACACCGATAGCTTTCCTACCGCGCTGGAGGCTATCCGCGCTATTCCTTCCATCCTCGGCGACAAGGAATCCCTAATCAATATTCTTGCATCGATCCGCCGCATGGCGATCGGCTTCAGCGTGGCGGTTATCGTATCTATTCCGCTCGGACTGATGATGGGCCGCTCGCGCGGTGTGGCGTCGTTTTTCAATCCGCTGCTGATGGTCACCTATCCCGTGCCGAAGGCGGCGCTGATGCCGATCATCATGCTCTGGCTCGGCGTCGGCGACATCGCGAAGATGCTGGTGATCTTTCTCGGCGTTAGCCTTCCCGTGATCTATCACAGCTTTCAGGGCGCCAAGGCGGTTGAGGAAAAGATGTTGTGGTCAGGTGCCGCCATGGGCCTGTCCGCGGCGCAGCGCATGGTCCGGATCGTGCTGCCGGCGGCGCTGCCGGAAATCCTCACGGGATGCCGCACCGGTATCGTTCTGGCGCTGATCACCATGGTCACCAGCGAAATGATCGCACGGCAGTCCGGCGCCGGAAACATCCTCTTCAATGCGCTCGACATGGGACAGTACGACACTGTGTATGCGATGATCATCATCGTTGGCGCGATGGGTATCGGTCTCGACGCCGCGTTCGAAAGGATGCGCGCAAGACTGGTGAAATGGTCCGAGCCGGGTTTCGAAATTCCTTTGAGTTTTGCATGAACGCACGCGCTGTTACATCAGATATTCTGCTTGGGATCGTGCCGCTCGCGCTGCTGGTCACGCTATGGCAGGCGATTGCGTCGTTCGGATATGCCCCGCCGACGCTGTTGCCGCCGCCCGGCCTCGTGTTCATGCGTCTGGTGCAACAGCTCTTCACCGGCACGTTCCAGCAGGAGATCGGCGCCACGCTGTTCCGGTTGTTCGCGGGATTCTCGATTGCGGTGATCCTCGGCGTCACCATCGGTCTTGCTGCGGCGGCCAGTCCGGCCATCAACGCCGTGGTACGCCCTATCGTGCGGGTGTTGGCGCCGCTGCCCAAGGTCGCGCTGTATCCGGCACTGCTGTTGCTGCTGGGATTCGGCCATGAATCAAAGATCACGCTGGTTGCCGCGGACGCCTTGTTTCCGATTCTGCTTTCGACCTATTACGGCGCATCGATAGTGGAGCAGAAGCTGATCTGGTCGGCGATGGCGGCGGGAACGCCGCGTCGTCAAATCCTGTTCAAGGTGGTGCTGCCGGCGGCGGTGCCGTCGATCCTCACCGGTTGCCGCATTGGCCTGGTGATCTCATGCATCGTGGTGTTTCTTGCCGAGATGATTACCTCAACCGACGGCCTCGGCCATGTCCTGGTGACGGCGGCACGGACCTTTCAGGCCGTCGACATGTTCGTGCCGCTGATCACGATCTCGCTGCTGGGATTGATTCTCAACGGCCTGTTGCAGGGGTTGCGGTCCTATCTGCTGCGCGGGTTTCCGGAAGTCTGATGCAACGATTTGAGCGGAGATAAAACATGCTGGCGGATCGCATCGAAGCGAAATGGATCGACGCGTTCTGCGAGATTTTCGAACGCTGCGCGGTCAAGTCCGGCGATACCGCAGCGATCCTTTCGGAGACGCAGTCGCGCGCGCTCAACGTTCATCTGGCTGAACTCGCGCTGTTGCGGATGGGCGCCAGGCCGTTCCACGTCATTGTACCGACGCCGCGCAACAAGCAGGTGGTGCCGATCCGCTCGACCGGGGCCAGCGAGGCGATCCAGCGGCTTGCGCCGGTTATCACCGCACTGCAGCAGGCAGGCTTCGTTGTCGACTGCACCATCGAAGGGCTGATGCACGCGGTAGAGACGCCGGAAATACTGAAATCAGGCGCGCGTATCCTTGTGATCTCCAACGAGCATCCCGAAGCACTCGAGCGCATGGTGCCCGATACTGCGTTGGAAAAGCGGGTGCGGACGGCTGCCAAGATGCTGCGCGGAACCAAGCGGATGCGTGTGACCTCCAAGGCAGGCACCGAACTCGACGTCGACATGGTCGGCGCCTCCACGGTCGGCGTCTGGGGCTGGACCGACAAGCCGGGCACGCTGGCTCATTGGCCCGGCGGCATCGTCGTCAGTTTCCCAAAAAGCGGCACCGTCAACGGAACGCTTGTCATGGCGGCCGGCGACATCAACCTCACGTTCAAGCGCTATCTGACGTCACCGGTCCGGATGACGCTCAAGGACGACTATGTCACCGATCTCCAGGGCGAGGGCGCCGACGCCGCGATGATGCGCGCCTATCTGGCGGCATGGGGCGACCGCGAAGCCTATGCGGTGTCCCATGTCGGGTTCGGCATGAATCCCGGCGCGCGCTACGAGGCGCTGACGATGTACGACCAGCGCGATACCAACGGGACCGAGTTGCGCGCGGTGGCTGGCAACTTCCTGTTTTCCACGGGCGCCAACGAATTCGCGGGGCGTTACACCGCCGGGCATTTCGACCTTCCCATGATGGGTACGACGATCGAGCTCGACGGCGTCGCCGTGGTCCGCGAAGGCGTGCTGCAGGACGTGTTCGGATAGCGCGTATTCCGCAAAAGTGGGTACCGGTTTTGCTTCGCAATCAAGTTTACGCAGATTGCGTAGACTTATCTGCGGTAGAATATGCGCATTCATAAATTGTCGCGGTCGAGCACTGGCGGTCTTGCTAGACCGAAATGTCTGAGCATATCGACCAATGCCGCGAGGCGCTGCTCGCGGTAGGCATCGACGTCGAGGCCGGAATAATCCAGGAAGCCGGCGCCGGTCCGCATACCGATGCGGCCATCGCGCATGTTGCGTGAGATTACCTCAGGCGCGCGATAGCGGTCGCTGCCGAGCGCGCCTTCAAGATAGCGGCTCGCGTAATAAAGAATGTCGCCGCCGCCCCAGTCGATAAATTCCAGCAGACCCATCACCGCATAGCGGAAGCCGAAGCCGTAGCGGATCGCCTTGTCGATATCCTCGGCGCTGGCGACGCCTTCTTCCACCATTCGCGCCGCCTCGTTCATGGCGAGCGCCTGGATACGCGGAACGATGAAGCCGGGCGTGGCGGCGCATACCACCGGCACCTTGCCGATGCCTTCGAGCATTGCTTTGACTTGCGCTGTGACTCTCGGATCGGTCGCAGCTCCCGGTGATATCTCGACCAGCGGGATCAGATAGGCAGGGTTCAGCCAATGCACATTGAGGAAGCGCCCGGGATGCTCGACGACGCCCGAGAGATCGTCGACCAGAATCGTTGACGTGGTCGAGGCAATGATGATTTCCGGCCCGACGCATTTCGAGGCGACCGCCAGCACCTCGCGCTTGAGCTCGACCACCTCGGGCACCCCTTCGAACACGGTACCGGCGTCGGCCAGTGCGGCAGCCATATCTTGCGCCGGCACGACGGAAACCCGGGCCACGACAGCCT
>JBGQCE010000497.1:0-3461 GCA_041495185.1 Bradyrhizobium sp. | reverse complement strand
GCCTCGTGCGCGATCGCCGGAAGATGCAGGCCGGCATTGGTGGAGCCGCCGGTGGCGCCGACCACCACAGCGGCGTTCTCCAGCGCCTTGCGGGTGACGATGTCGCGCGGGCGCAGGCGGCTTTCCACCAGCGCCATGACCGCGCGGCCGGATTCTACGGCGAACCGGTCACGCTCCTCATAGGGTGCCGGCGCGCCGGCCGAACCGGGCAGAGCGAGCCCGATCGCCTCGCTGACCATCGCCATCGTGTTGGCGGTGAACTGCCCGCCGCAGGCGCCGGCCGAAGGGCACGCCACGCATTCCAGCTCGTGCAGATCGGCGTCCGACATCTTGCCGGCCGAGTGCTGGCCGACCGCCTCGAACACGTCCACCACGGTCACGTCGCGGTTCTGGAACCGGCCGGGCAGGATCGAGCCGCCATACATGAACACGCTGGGGACATTCAGCCGCAGCATGGCCATCATCATGCCCGGCAGCGACTTGTCGCAGCCCGCCAACCCAACCAGCGCATCGTAGCAATGCCCGCGCATCGTCAGCTCGACGGAATCCGCGATCAGGTCGCGGGAGACCAGCGAGGACTTCATCCCCTGATGGCCCATGGCGATACCGTCGGTCACCGTGATGGTGGTGAACTCACGCGGCGTGCCGCCGGCCTCGTTGACCCCCTTCTTCACCGACTGCGCCTGGCGGGACAGGGCGATGTTGCATGGCGCCGCCTCGTTCCAGCAGGTCGCGACGCCGACGAAGGGCTGGTCGATCTCGTCCTCGGTCAGCCCCATGGCGTAATAGTAGCTGCGATGCGGTGCCCGGTCGGGTCCTACCGTCACGTGACGGGACGGCATGCGCGATTTGTCCCAGCGCCTGGTCAGCATCGTGGTGTCCTTTCGTGGTCAAGGGGAGCGTTTATAGCGCCGGTGGGGCGAAGGCCAAATCAGGGGTCGCCTCCCGGACGGGCCATTGCACCGAGGTGAGAGGCGATGGACGATCAGGGAAACGGCAAGGGGAGAGAGACCATGACCTTACGCGTGCCAATGGTATCGCTGGAGCGTGCCCGCGAGCTTGGTGATGCGATGGGGCTGCCCGCGCGGCGTACGCAGAGTGAGGCGTTCCGCGTGGTGGCCAACAACCCGGGTGTGGCGAGAGTGGCGTTCAGCCAGCTGCTGCAGCTGTTGGAGAACAACAAGTTCGACACGCGGCTGCGCGAGCTGATGATCATGCGGATCGGCTGGGTCACCGGCTCGGCTTACGAATGGACGCAGCACTGGCGGGTGGCGACCACGGCAGGAATTCCGCCCGAGGATATTCTGGCCATGCGCGACTGGCGGAACTCCGAGCGGTTGACATCGGCGGACAAGGCGATCCTGGCCGCCACCGACGAGTGTCTCGCCGGCAAATCCATTTCGGATGCCGCCTGGGCCGAGGTGGCGAAGCATGTCACCGACCCGGGACAGCAGGTGGAATTCATCATCGCCATGGGCAACTGGATGTCGTTTTCCATGTTGTTTCGAAACCTGCGCATTCCGCTCGCAGAGGGCCTGGCAGTCTGGCCGCCCGACGGTCTGGCGTCCCCGGCGGCGGAGGGATAGGCATCGCCGGCAGTGGGGGAAAGAGAAATGGAAAACCAGATTTTCGATTATATTGTGGTGGGCGCGGGATCGGCCGGATCGGTCCTCGCCAACCGGCTGAGCGCCAATCCCGAGTACAAGGTGCTGGTGCTGGAAGCAGGGCGGGAAAGCCATCCCTGGTCACGCATCCCGGTCGGATTTGCCAAGCTGATCGAAAACCCCGCCGCCAACTGGCTGTATTCGTCGGAGCCCGACGAGGGCACCGGCCAGCGCCGCATTCCCATCCCGCGCGGCAAGCTGCTGGGCGGCTCGTCTTCGATCAACGGGATGGTCTTCGTGCGTGGCCAGTCGCAGGACTACGATACCTGGGCGCAGCTCGGCAATCGCGGCTGGAGCTACCGAGAAGTGCTGCCGATTTTCCGCGACATGGAAAGCTATCAGGGTGACGCGGACGACGAATTTCGCGGCCGCGGCGGGCCGCTGAAGGTCACCGAAAGCAATGAGACCGGAGCGATCTACGACGCACTGATCAAGGCGGCCGGCGAAGTCGGCATCGCATACACCAGGGACTATAACGGCGCGAAGCAGGACGGCATCGGCATGACCCAGGCGACGATCCGCAAGGGCCGCCGGATGAGCACCGCCTTCTGCTATCTCGACCCTGCGCGTGGGCGGCCAAACCTGACGATCCAGGCCAATGCGCTGACCGAGTGCCTGCTGATCGAAGGCAAGCGCTGCGTCGGCGTGCGATACAATCTAAACGGGCAGCAACACGAAGCCCGCGCGAACCGGGAGGTCGTCGTCAGCGGCGGTTCGATCAATTCGCCGCAGCTTCTGGAACTGTCCGGTATCGGCCAGCCGGAACTGCTCAAAGGCCTCGGCATCGAGGTTCGCCACGAACTCAAGGGCGTCGGCGAGAACCTGCGCGACCATTACTCGCCGCGCATGAAATGGACGGTGCCGCCCTCGCTCGGCATGACCTACAACGACAAGGGGCGCGGCCTCGGCCTCGTCTGGGAGGCGCTGAAATACGCGCTCACCAACAAGGGGCTGCTCGGCCTGCCAGCGGCGCCGATCCGCGCCTATATTCGCACCCGCGTCGGGCTGGATGCGCCGGACGCCGCGATCTCCTGGGTTCCCTTCCTGGCCGACACGAATTTCAAGCTGGCGAAAAATTCCGGCGTCACCGCGATCATGAACATTCTGCGCTCGGAAAGCACCGGCAGTATTCATGTGTCCTCGAAGGCGCCGAATAAGCCGCCGGCGATCCGCTTCAACTTCCTGACCGCCCAGCTCGACCGCGACGTAACGCTGGAGGCGATGCGCATCACAAGGCGCATCATGACCGCGCCCGCCATGCGGGGCATCGCCACCGACGAAATCGCACCCGGCGTGAATATACAGGCGGACGATGAATTGCTCGACTGGGTAAGAAAGAATGCGGAAACCACCTACCATCCGGTCGGCACCTGCAAGATGGGATCGGACCCGATGGCGGTGGTCGACGACCAGCTTCGCGTGCATGGTATGCAAGGGCTGCGTGTCGCCGATGCGTCGATCATGCCGACGCTCACCTCCGGCAACACCAATGCGCCGTCGATCATGATCGGCGAGAAGGCATCCCGGATGATGCTGGCGGCGGCGTGATGGCGGTCATATGAGTAGCGGCAATTCGCAATGATTGCCTCCTCGCTGTTTGGTGTGGGCAATAACGACTGAGGTCTGTCGGCCCATGGATGTTTCTCGGTTCGGCTGAGGGCCGTTTCTCCGTCCCGGTCTGATCACCTCGTGGTGCCGCGCGCAGGCGCGGTCAAGGATGGCCGCAGGCCACCGCGAAGCGGCGCGCAGCGTCCTTGACGGCGGCGAGCACGGCGCCAAGCTCAGGCAGACCGGGGC
>JBGQCE010000496.1:0-3461 GCA_041495185.1 Bradyrhizobium sp. | reverse complement strand
GTCTCGGCGGGGCTCTGCAGGGCGGGGCGGATCGGAACGGTCGCGACCGCCTTCGCCTTGGTTCCGGCGGTGGAGGGCGGCGTCATCTGCGCACTTGCGGAGGCCCCCGCGGCCACGAATATCAATGTTGCCGTCAGCATCGATCTCATGAGAAGTCTCGGGGTCATTGACCTGGAGGCAATTAAGCACATCTGCTTGGTCGGCAACAACAGGTCCGAGGTTCAGCAAATCATGGCCAAAACAGCCGTCATTGCGAGCGGAGCGAAGCAATCCAGATGCAGCGCAGCAGGACGTGCCATGGATTGCTTCGTCGCGGAGCCTGTCATCGGGCGCGCATTCGCGCGACCCGTTGGCTCCTCGCAATGACGGTCAAACCGCAAGTGCAGAATAAGATTTTACCATGCTGAGTGCTGACGAACTCGAACGCTACGCCCGCCATATCGTACTGCGCGAGGTCGGCGGCCCCGGCCAGGCGGCATTGAAGGAGGCCTCCGTGCTGGTGATCGGCGCCGGCGGCCTCGGCGCTCCCGCGCTGATGTATCTGGCAGCCGCCGGCGTCGGCTCGCTCGGCGTGGTCGATGACGACATCGTGTCGCTGTCCAATCTCCAGCGTCAGATCATCCATACGACGCCGGACATCGGCCGGCGCAAGGTCGATACCGCGGCGGAGCGAATTCATGCGCTCAATCCGCATGTCAGGTTTGCGGCGCACGCCACGTGGCTGAATGCCGGCAACGCGATGACGCTGATCGGCGGCTACGATCTGGTGCTCGACGGATCGGACAATTTCGAAACCCGCTATCTGGTTTCGGATGCGTGTTTCCTCGCCGGCAAGCCGCTGATCACGGGAGCGCTGGGCATGTTCGACGGATCGCTGACCACGATCCGCGCGCATGAGAAGAACGCCGAAGGCGAGTTTAATCCGACCTACCGCTGTCTGTTTCCCGAACCGCCGCCGCCGGGCACGGTGCCTGCATGCGCCGAGGCCGGCGTGATGGGCGCGCTCGCCGGCGTATTGGGATCGATGATGGCGCTGGAGGCGATCCGCGAAATCGTCGGTTTCGGCGAGGGCCTGGTCGGGCGGCTATTGATGGTGGACGCGCGCGCGATGCGGTTCGAAACGCTGCGCTACCGGCGCGATCCGCTCAATCCGTTAAACGGCGATGCGCTCGTGATCACCGATCTGAGCGGGCACCGTTAAGCGCCCCCACCCCGACCCTCCCCCGCAAGCGGGAGAGGGCTGGGGTGGGGGTTCTTCTATCGAAGAGCTATCACAGCATGCTTGGCAGCACGCGGTCCGGCGGCTTGTGATTGTCGAGGAAGGTTCTGATGTTGATGATCACCTTCTCGCCCATCTCGACGCGGCCTTCGATCGTCGCCGAGCCCATATGCGGCAACAGCGCCACCTTGCCGGCCTTCGCCAGCCGCACCAGTTTCGGACTGACCGCGGGCTCGTTCTCATACACGTCGAGGCCGGCGCCGGCGATCTCGCCGGCTTCGATCAGCTTGACCAGCGTGTCCTCGTCGATCACCTCGCCGCGCGCGGTGTTGACGATATAGGCGTCCTTGCGGATCAGCTTCAGCCGCCGCGCCGACAGCAGATGAAACGTTGCCGGCGTGTGCGGACAATTCACCGAGATGATGTCCATCCGCGCCAGCATCTGGTCGAGGCTTTCCCAATAGGTCGCGCCCAATTCCTCGGCGATGACAGGCGCGACGGGGCGGCGGTTGTGGTAGTGGATCTGCAGGCCGAAGGCGCGCGCCCGGCGCGCCACGGCCTGTCCAATGCGGCCCATGCCGATGATGCCGAGCCGTTTTCCCCCGATGCGATGGCCAAGCATCCAGGTCGGCGACCAGCCCGGCCAGTTCTTGCCCTCGGTGAGAATGGAGGCGCCTTCGAACAGCCGCCGCGGCACCGCGAGAATCAGCGCCATGGTCATGTCGGCGGTGTCTTCGGTCAGGACTTTCGGCGTGTTGGTCACGGTGATGCCGCGCGCGTGCGCCGCGACGACGTCGATATTGTCGACGCCGTTGCCGAAATTGGCGATCAGTTTCAGCTTGCAGTCGGGCTGCTTGAGAAGCTCTTCGGTGATCTCGTCGGTGACGGTGGGCACCAGGATATCGGCCGTGCGGACCGCTTCGGCGATTTGCTCCGGCGTCAACGGCGTATCGTCGAGATTGAGCCGGGCGTCGAACAGCTCGCGCATGCGGGTCTCGATCGAGTCCGGCAGCTTGCGCGTGACGACAACGAGGGGCTTTTTCTTAACCGACATGTTCTGCTCACATGAGGTCGTTCAGACCTCATTAACCCGGTTGTTCGACACTGCCGTTGCCGCGCAGTACCGGCGTTTCCGTGGGTTCCCTGATACTTCCCTCAGGTTTCTCCGGGAAATCCGGGCTCGGTTTCGTTCCTTGGCGTTCCGTCCTCTCTAGCAGAAGGCCGGGCCAAGACAAGAACCCCGGCAACACCCTCGGAACGACGGGCCGAGGGGCAAGCGGGGCGGGGTAAGGGGGTTTAGGGCGTTGGTGGGTATTTCAGCTCGAAGAATTTGAGTTAAGTAATCTCGGCAGGAGACGAGTTGATGGCGTTGGGGCGTTTTTGTTGTGTAGTGGTGCTCGCAGGCGGCTTGCTGGGCGCGTCGGTCAGTACAGGATTTGCCGCCAAGGATTCGGCGGTCACCGCCAGCGGCCTGCCCGTGCCGCGCTATGTCAGCCTTAAATCAGATCATGTGAACGTCAGGGCCGGTCCGACCAAGGACAACGATGTTGCCTGGGTCTACACCCGCTCGGGCCTGCCGGTTGAAATCACCGCCGAATTCGAGAACTGGCGCCGGGTCCGCGATTCCGAAGGCGCGGAGGGCTGGGTCTATCACTCGCTGCTGTCCGGCCGCCGCACCGCCGTCATCACCATGAAGACCAGGGACGAGTTCGCGCCGCTCTACGATCGCGCCGATCCAACCAGTGCGGTCGCCGCCCGCCTGCAGGCCGGCGTCGTGGCCCAGGTCAAGAAGTGCGCGGCAGGCTGGTGCCATGTCACCGGCAACGGCTTCGATGGCTGGATCGAACAGCAGCGGCTGTGGGGCGTCTACGCCGACGAAAGGGTGGATTGAAATTCGGCCGGCAGCGGCGGGATTGAACAAACACTCGTCATTGCCGGGCTTGACCCGGCAATCCATGCCGCTTCGTAAGAATCGTCGCGAAGAGATGGATGCGCGGGTCAAGCCCGCGCATGACGAGTCAAATATCCACGGCTTCGGACTCAGGCGGCGCGAATTCATCGCGCTCCTCGCCGGCGCGGCCTTGGCATGGCCGCTTGCCGCGCGCGCGCAGCAGGCCATGCCAGTAATCGGATTTTTCGGCGGCACGTCGGCCGAATTGGGTGGCCGCCTGCCGGCGTTTCGCCGTGGGCTGGAGGAAGCGGGCTTCGTCGAGGGCCGCACCGTTAAGATCGAATACCGCTT